>JANRKA010000041.1:0-68154 GCA_033875325.1 Elusimicrobiota bacterium
GTGGGCACGGCGCGCGAGGGCCTCGCTCGCACCCTGCGCGCGGCCGAGTCGCCGGACGCCCCGGACCTGTTCCTCGTGGACGTGCAGCCCTCCCAGCTCGCGAAGGCGCGCGCCCTGGCCGCCGCGCGCGCCGCCGGCGAGGCGGACTTCTCGCCGCTCGTGCGCGCGCGCCTGCTCGCCATCGACGGGCGCCGCGTGCGCCGCGAGGACGCGGAACGCGCCGGCGCCGAGGCGCGCGAGCGCCGGCGCCTGCGCGCGAGAGAGTACAACCTCACCTACGCCGACGCGCTCAAGCCGTCGGAGCGCGTCGTCGCCGGGGCCTTCTGGCGTCCCGGGGAGACCGCCGCCCAGGCGAGCGTGGAGAAGGGCTTCCTCGAGCGCGCCGGTCTGGAGCTCGGCTCGCGCCTGACCTTCGACGTCTCCGGCAGGGAGGTCGAGGCCGTGGTGACCTCGGTGCGCGAGGTCGAGTGGGCTTCCATGCGGCCCAACTTCTTCGTCACCTTGACCCCGCCGCTGCTCGACGCCGCTCCCCGGACCTACATCGCCTCCTTCCGCTCCCGCTCGCCGGCCGACGCGGCCGCTCTGCGCTCGGACCTCGCGCGCCAGCTGCCCAACGTGTCGGTCATCGACGCGGGCGCCCTGGTGACGCGTTTGCGCGAGGTGATGGGCCTGCTGTTGGCGGCCACGGGCGCGCTCGCCTTCTTCTGCGTGGGCGTCGGCGCCCTGGTGACCGCGGGCCTGGCCGCCCTCGGCGCCCAGGAGCGCGCCGCCGACGCCGCGCTGGAGCGCGCGTTGGGCTGGACCCCGCGCGAGACCCTCGCCGCCGACGCCGCCGAGCTCGCCGCGCTCGGCGTCCTCTCCGCCCTGGCCGCGTCGGTGACGGCCGTCGGCCTCGGCTGGGTGGTCGCCCGCCGGCTCGGCGTGCCGTTCACGGCCGACCCTCGCGAGGCCGCCTTGCTCGCGGCGGCCGCCCTGGTCCTGCCCTTGGCCGTGGGCCTGGCCGCGGGCGCGGCGGGGCGCCGCCGCGGCGTCATGGACAGCCTGCGCGCCGACTCCTGAGGAGTCGCGGCCCGTCACGACCCTGCCGCCCCCCTCGGTTGACAACCGTCGGCTGCGGCCCTATCCTATCGGCATGAGGCCCTTCCTCGCCGCGCTGGCGTTGGCCTTCGCGGCGCCCGCCGCCGCGCAGCCGCGCGACTACGCGTCCGCGGACGCCGCCGCCGCCGGCTTCGTGGACCACGTCCGGGCGTTTCCGGAGCAGCGCAACGAGTACTGCGCCTGGATCGAGCGCGTCGCCGGCGGCCGCTTCGTCTTCGGCGCCATCGGCACGGGCGACTTCAACGCCTGCAAGGCCTCGTTCCCCAAGCCGTCCGGCGCGGTCGCCTCCGTGCACACCCATCCCATCTGGGGACCCGCCGCCGCCGACGTCGGCGCCTCGGGCCAGGTCTTCTCGGAAGGCGACTTCGGCTTCGCCGAACGCGACGACGTGCGCCTGCCCGTCTATCTCGGCGCGCCCGCCGGGCACATCCTGCGTTATGAGCCCGGCGGCACGGTGTGCTCGTCGCTGTTCATCACCCGCCACTTCCGGGTGACGCGCGACCTCTCTCCCACGGTGCGCGGCCGCCTGGAGGTCGCGCCCGGCGCGAAAACGGCCCTCTTCGACCGCGCCGGCAGGCCCCTGCCGAAGCCGGCCTACTGCGTGGCCGCGCCCGTCAGGCCTTGAAAGGCCCCGGCCACGGCAGCGGCTTGAGGAAGTCCTCCAGCTCGGTGCCGTAGGCGCCGCCCAGCCAGCTGCCCGGGATGGCGATGTTCGCCTGGCCGGCGATGCGGCACTCGGTGCAGGCGTTCTTGCGGCCGCGGTCCTCGCCGCGACCCTCGTGCGCGCGCGCGGCGAGGTAGTCCGCGCCGTTCCAGATTGCGGCGTGCGTCTTGCCGGGACCCACGCGGCCGTAGTCCTGGCTCTCGTCCTCGATGGCGCAGCAAGGCGCGACCGTGCCGCCGGCGTTGACCACGGTGCCCAGCCACGGCCACACGCAGGCGGGCAGGCCACCGTCGCGCGCGCGCTCTCTCTCCGCCGGGCGCAGGAGGGTGCCCGATTCGTCGGGATAATGCCTCAGGCCGGGGCCCACGGGCCGCCAGTCGGGCAGCGGGATGGCCGCGGCCGTGGCGCCGAAGGCCTCCATGCCGAGGTGTTTGGACAACGCCTCGGCCATGCGGATCTCGTGCTCGTTGTGGCGGAAGACGAGGAACTGCCACACCAGGTGCGGGCGCTTGACGCGCCGCGCCTTCTTGCGCGCGACGAAGCGCTTGATGTTGGCGATGACGCGGTCGAAGTCGCCGCCGACGCGGTAGCGAGAGTAGGTCTCCGGGGAGGCCCCGTCCACCGACGCGATGGCCCAGTCGAGCCCGCTGTCGATGAGCCCGTCCACGACGGCGTCGTCCATGCGGTTGAAGTGGCTGCTCAAGTGCGTCTCCACGCCGAACTGCTTGGCGTAGCGGATCATGCGCGGCAGCTCCTTGTTGATGAGCGGCTCGCCCCAGTTGCAGAACTCGGCATGAATGACGGACGGCCCCAGCTCGTCCATCACCGCCTTGTAGCGCTCCCACTCCATGACCTCGCGCGGGCGCGTGCCTTTGCCCTTGCCGGTGGGACAGAACGGGCATCTCAGCTCGCAGGCGCTGCTCGGGTCGATGACGAGCCAGTACGGCTTGGCCTTGAGCCTCACCGCGCGGGCGCGCAGCTCCTTCTCCGCGAGCAGGTAGTTGTCGAGCTTGTCCTTCAGGCGGTGGCGGACGAGGGCGTCCACGACGCGCCAGCGGAAGCCGTAGCCGGGCAGCTGGGGTGCGTCCACGGGGCTACGATAGCGCTTTTGGAGCGCTACTCGGCGGCCAGGCGCCCGGGCGTCTCGAGCACGGGCTCGCCGCCCTCCTCCAGGGCGTAGGTCCCCGCCGCCAGCGCGGGGAAGTCCTGGCGCCGGCCGGACGGCCAACGCACGCTGACCGCGGCCGCGTGGTCCTCGCCCAGGCCGAAGTGCACGAGGCGCGCGTCCTGCGCCGCGCCGTTGTTGGCGATGAGCTCGCGGTACTGACGCGGCCCGCCGGCGCGCTCCACGGTCACCTTCGCGCCGAAGGCGTCGCGCCCGCTCTCCCGGCCGGTCAGCCGCAGCACGATGTGACGCCGGCCCTTGGTCGCCCGGTTCTTGAACAGCTGCACCGTCGGGTAGGAGACGGTCTCCACGCCGGGGTCGCCGTTGCGCAGGAAGAGGTGGAGCGCCCCGTCTCGGTCGAGCTCGGCGGTGGCGGCCACGTAGCCGTCGGCCGTCGAGTCCACGCCCGCGACGAAGGCCAGGTCGGTGAAGGTGCCGTCGCCTTCGTTGCGGAACAAGCGGTTGCGCTGGTCGCCGCCCAACGAGAGCATGGGGCGGCCCTGCTCGTCGCGCAGGTCGCGCAGCATCCGCAGCACGGCGTTCTTGCGCGTCGGGGTCTCGCCCATCAACGACCAGCGGGCGCAGGCGCGGCAGGTCACGGGCGCCAGGTCCTTGACGCCGAAGAAGCCGCCCATCGTCGTCAGCTTGTGCTCGACCATCTCCGCGAGCAGGAGCGGCGAGTCGAAAGGTTTCGCCTGCGGCCCGGCGGACCACAAGCCGTTGGCCACGAACAAGTCCAAGCGCCCGTCGTTGTCGAAATCGAAGAACTGGGCGCCCGCGGCGCCCGTGCCCGCCCAGCGCACGCGCGCCTCGTCGGTGACCTCCTCGAAGGTGCCGTCGCCGCGGTTGCGGTAGAGGTGGTTGCCCGGCGCGTTGCGGCGCTTAGCCCCCGCGCCGAACAGCCAATCCGCGTCGTCTTCCATGACGAAGCTGGCCGGGAAGTTCACGTTCGTGAGGTAGAGGTCCGGCGAGCCGCCGTTCTTGTAGTCGCCGACGGCCGCCCCCATGCCCCAGTGCGCGTTCCAGACGCCGAGCTCTCGCGCGACCTCCTCGAAAGCCCCGCCGCCGCGGTTGCGGTAGATGGTGCTGGGATTCTTGCGGTCGTCCACGACGATGACATCCGTGCGATGGTCGCCGTCGAGGTCCGCCGCCACCGAGGAATGCGGGTAGGCCATGGACCAGGCGTACTCCTTGTCGGCGTACAGGGCGTATTTGGTGCGGTCGGCGAAGTCGAAGCCGCCTTTGTTCAGGAAGAGACCCTGCGGCCGGGCCGCGCCCTCCGTCGCCTCGCCGTCCTTCTCGAAACCCATGGTGGTGAAGTCCATGGTGCCCGGGAAACCGACATAGAGGTCGGTGCGGCCGTCGCCGTCGAAGTCTCCCGCCGACATCGTCATCGGGTAGCGGTAGAGGCTCTCGGCGATGGAGGTGAAGTCGAAGCGTTTCTCAGCGCGGTAGCGCCCGTCTCCCAAGCCGCGGTAGAGGGCGAGGGCCTTCTTCGGGTCGGCCTGGAAATGGTTGATGAGCAGGTCGTCGCGCCCGTCGCCGTCGAGGTCCGCGAACACTCCCGCCTTGACCAACAGGTCTTCGCCCAAGCCGGCGCGCGCGGTGGCGTCCGCGAAGCGCCCGTCCTCGCCGCGGCGCAGCAAGGACGCCCCGCCCACGCTGCCCACATAGAGCTCGGCCGGGCCCGAGCCGTCGTCCTTGAGCGCCAAGGCGTAGCCGCCGCGGCGGATGGACTCGGAACGCGGGCGCACCGGGATGGCGGCCAACCCCGCGGACGCGGTGGCGTCCTCGAACAGCCCCTCGCGCGCGGCGACGACGCGGCGTCCGCCGTGGAGCTCCAGCGACTCGATGCGGCCGTCGCGCACGGCGAGCCGCATGGCGGCCGTGCTCTCGACGCGGCGTCCGCCCTCGCGCAGGCGGCCGCGCACGGAGACGAGCCCTTTGTGGATCTCCACGTCGCCGGCGGCCTTCTCCACTCCGAAGAGGTCCGCGTCGAAGCCCAAGACCTCCGCGTGTCCGTCGAGGAAGGCGCTCAGGCTCTCCAGGGAGCGGGCGCGCGGGCGCGTGGACGCGCGCCACGCGGCCGTCTCGGCGACCGAGTCGCGCCGCGGCGCGCCGAGCTCGGTCCAATCCGGGCCGCGGAAGCCCGGCGCGAGCAGGGCCGCGAACGCGCCGGCGTCGCGCGCCAGGAAGGCCCGGCGCCAAGGCTCGATGACCGCGTCACGGGCGCGCTCGGAGGCGCGCACCCTTTCCAGGGCTTCGCCGAGCACGACGGGGTCGTCGGCGACGCCGATGAGATGGTCGTGGATGCGCCGGGCGGCGCGGGCCGCGGCCAGCGCCTCTCGCGCGGCGGTCAACCGCGCCGCGGACGGTCGTCCGGCCGCGGCGGGCAGGTCCGCGTCGAAGTCGGTCCAGACGGCCTCGCGCCGGGCCTCCACCGCCGCGATGGCGGCGGCCAGGGCGTCGAGGCCCGGGCGGGCGGCTTCGACCAAAGCGCGCCCGCGCTCGCGCGCCGACTCCGACAAAGGCGGCAGGAAGGCCCGGTCGAGATGATAAACCGGGGAGCGAGGGTCCAGGCCTTGGCGCTGCTCCGGGCCCAGAAGAGCGTCGAGCCGCGCGTACAACGCGCCCATGGCGGCCTTGTGCTCCCCGCGCAGCCGCGCGGATTCCGCGGCGAGAGGCGCCTCGCGCTCGTGCGCCCGTCTCAGCAGGGCCGCGACCGCGGCGCGGCGCTCGGGCGCCGGCTCGAGGCGCTCCGACAGGAGCCGCAGGTGGACCGGGTCCTCGGCCGCGCCGGCGGCGACGGCCAGCGACGCGACGGCGATGGCAAGGGCGGCGGTTCTCATGGGCAGCTCCCGCGCGCCTAGGCTCGGCGCGCCTGCGCCAGTGTAACAGACGCCGGAGGGAGCGTCCAGAGCGTCTTCGTCACGCCGGGGCGCGGCGCCTCAGACCGGTCGCGTCATGGCGTGCAGGCGCACGCCCGCGAACGGTTCCTCGACGCGCAGGTCGGAGAAGCCCGCCTTCCTCCAATAGGACGCGGCGGCCTCCCCGCACACCACGTGCATGGAGCCGACGCCGGCCGCGCGCAGCGCCGCGCGGAAGGCCGCGAGCAGAGCCGCGCCCACGCCGCGGCGGCGATGCGGCGCGGCGACGTTCATGTGCAGGTGGGCGGGATGCGCCGCCCACAGCTCCAGTCGGAAGTCCATGGGGAAGAAATGACGCGCGTCGGGCTCGGGCTTGAAGACGCGGGCGCGCTCCTCCTCGAAGCCGAGGCTGTCCGGCGAGCCCGTGAGGTAGCCCACGACGGCGCCCCCCTCGACGGCCACGAAGGTCCAGCCCGGCCGCAGGACGCGATAGGGCCCGGTCCAACGCTCGGCGAACTCGGCGCGCTCCTCGGGCTCCACGGGGTCGCCCAACGCGCCCGTGTCGGCGCACAACTCGCCGATGGCGGCCCAATCGGCGGGTGCCGCGGCGCGGATGTCCACCGGGTCAGCCCCAGCGCCAGCCCGGCTTCTCGCCGGTCTTCCAGCAGATGCCGACCAGAGACGCCGCGAGCACGCACGCCAGGACGAGGTGCTCGGCCACCATGCCCGGGCTCGGCGGCACGGGCCGGAAGCGCACGAGGGCCAAGGTCGAGCCGAGCAGCGACGCGAGGAACAGCCCCACGACGACCCACCCCTCGGGCGCGGCGGGCGTCCAGCCCCAACCGAAGCGTTTGGCCTTGAACCAGACCTTGCCTTTGAGCGCCGGCAGCTCCTGTCCCGTCGCCAGGCACAGCCAGAAAAGCGCGAGCAGCAGGCCGAGCGCCTCGGGCAGGAAGACGGCGTACGCTTCCTCGACGCTCGACGCGGTCAACGCCAGTCGCGCGAAGTTGGCGGCGAGCAGCAGACCCGAGACGACCCAAGCAGTCCAGCCTCTCGCGTCCGCCGGCGTCCAGCCGATGCCGTCGGCGCGCGCCTTGAACCAGGGCTCAGCCACAGGCGGCGAGCGTCTTCTCCAAGCGCCCCTCCAGGTCCTTGGCCACGGCCGGGTCCTTGAGGCCGGGCACGTTGATGCGCACGTTCTCGGCCGCGCACAACGCCGCAGCCTTGAGCAGGTGCATCGCGCAGTTGATGTCGGAGACCACCGCCGGGCCCGCCGACGGGGCGGTCTTGCGGGCCAAGTCGAGCGCCTCGGCCGCGACCGAAGCGGTCTTCAAGGGGACCTCGGCGGCGTGTTTGAGGCCCGCCTGCATCTTGGCCGCGCGCGTCGGGTCGTCCTTGGGCAAGGACATCGCGGCCATGAACACGTCGAAGGCCGCCGCGTCCTCGTCGGCCAGCCGGTCGAAGGCGGCGCGCAGCTCGCCGAACCTGGCGTGGGCGGCCGTCAGCGCGGGGCGTTTGGCTTCGTCGAGCTTCTTGGACTTGAGCGTGATGCCCACGGCCATCTGCCCCAGGCCGCAGCCCATCGCGCCCGACACGGCGGCCGCGGAGCCGCCCCCGGGCGTGGCGTCGGTGCTGGAGAGGGCCTCGGCCATGGTCCGGCCGGCCGCCTTCCAGTCGCCGCCGGCCAGCGCGCCCACGGCCTCCAGGCGGTTCTCCAGGATCTGCACCTCGGGATGGAAGTTCTCGAGGTTCAAAGTCTCGAGGGCGAAGTCGAGCAGGGCCTGGCGCGGCAGGAGCCCGACGATCTCGGTGGTCTTGACCTTGGCCCCGTGTTCGGCGGCCAGGCGCGCCGTCTCGTCGAGCACGCGCTTCATCGAGGACTTCTTGTAGTCGGTGAGCACGGTCGATATCTGCACCTGCTTGCGCGCCGCCAGGTCGATCTCCTTGCCGCGCACGGCGGGCAGGCCGCCGCCGGAGGCGCGCACGCGTTTGGCGATGTCCTTGCCCTTCTCCATGTCGTGGATGTCGAGGTTGAGGTTGAAGTTGACGATCTGCTCGCGCGCGCCGCAGGCCACCGCGCCCGCCGTGGGATGGATGGCGTTGGGGCCGTAATCGGGACGGCGCGACTCGTCCTTGCCGATGAGGTCGCGCAAGCCCTCGAACTGGCCTTTGCGCACGGCCGCGAGGTCCTTGCGCTCGGGGCGCTTGGCCGCGTGGTCATAGAGATAGGCGGGGATCATGAGCTCCTCGCCGATGCGCTTGGCCAGCTTCTCCGCGAGCGCGGCGCACTCCTCGATGGTGACGCCTTTGACCGGGATGAAGGGGATGACGTCCACCGCGCCCATGCGCGGGTGCTCGCCCTTGTGGACCGTGAGGTCGATGAGCTCGGCCGACTTCTTCGCCACGCGGAAACACGCCTCCACACATGCGTCGGGGGCGCCGACGAAGGACAACACGCAGCGGTGGTGGTCCGCGTCGGTCTCGACGTCGAGGATGGTCACCCCCGCCGACTTCGCCGCGTCCACGACGGCCTGCACCTTCGCCTTGTCCCGGCCTTCCGAAAAGTTGGGCACGCATTCCACGAGCTTCATTTTGTCTCCCGAGTTAAGAAGGGTCTGACCCCAGCTTAACTCTTCAATACGAGGGTCTTGGGTTCGGTGTATTCTTCGATGGTCGAGCGGATGCCTTCGCGGCCGACGCCGCTGTCTTTGACGCCGCCGTAGGGCATGGCGTCGGAGCGGAAGGAGGGCACGTCGTTGACGATGACGCCGCCGAAGTCCAGACGGGCGAACGCGCGTTGGACGAAGGCCAGGTCGTTGGTGAAGAGCCCCGCCTGCAGGCCGTAGCGCGAATCGTTCATCTTGTCGAGCGCCTGCTCCCTGGAGTCCACGGCCTCGAGCGTGACGACGGGGCCGAAGACCTCCTCGCAGGACAGCTTGCAGCCGGCCGGGACGCCCTCCACGAGCGACGGCGGGATGGTCGCGCCGGAGCGCGGGCCGCCGGCCCACAGCTTGCCCCCGCCGGAGACGGCTTCCTTGAGCCACTCCTCCACGCGGACGGCCGCCTTCTCGTCGATGAGCGGGCCTACGTCGGTCTTCTCGTCGAGCGGGTCGCCGACGACGAGTTCCTTGACGTTGGCCACCAGCAAGCGGCGGAACTCCGGCAGGACTTCCCGCTCGACGTAGACGCGTTGGACGTGGATGCAGGTCTGCCCGGCGTAGGCGTAGCCGCCGGCGGCGCAGCGGGCCGCGGCCCACGGCAGGTCCGCGTCCTTGGCGACGAAGACCGGGGCGTTGCCGCCGAGCTCCAGGCAGGTCTGCGCCTTGACCGCGAGCGATTTCAGGCGCCAGCCCACGGCGGTGGAGCCGGTGAAGGAGAAGACGCGGAAACGCTCGTCCTTGACCAACGCCTCCAACGCGGGCACGGGGCCCAGGACGACGGCGCAGGCCTCGGCCGGCCAGCCCGCGTCCACCAAGGCGCCGACCAGGCGCGAGGCCGAACGCGGGCAGCGCGGGTCGGGCTTGAGCACGAAGGGCAGGCCGACGGCCACCGCGGGAGCGACCTTGTGCGCGACGAGGTTGAGCGGGAAGTTGAACGGCGTGATGAACAGGGCCGGGCCCCGCGGCGCGCGCGCGACGAGGGCGACGCGGCCCTCGTCCCCGGCGGCGAGGTCGAGCGGCATCAACTCGCCGCCGACGCGGCGCGCCTCCTCGGCGGACCAGCGCAAGGTGAAGAGCATGCGGGCGACCTCGACTCGGCCGGCCTTCAGCGGCTTGCGGACCTCCTCGGCCAGCAGGCGCGCCAACGCTTCGGCGTCCTTCTCCAGGGCGTCGGCGGCGCCGCGGAGCACGGCGGCGCGCCGGTGCGCGGGCAAGGCGGCCTTCGCGGCCGCGGCGGCGACGCGCGCGGCCACGGCGGCGGCATCCTTCTCGTCCTTCAGCTCAATCGGAACCATGAAAGCCATTTCTCCGTGCCGCGGAAATCGCGCGCGATGTGGTCGGGCTTGGCCGCGATGAGGGACTTCCAGTCCGCGTAGCCCGTGCCCACGCCGATGGTCTTGAAGCCCGCCTTCTTGCCGGCCGCGACGTCGAAAGGAGTGTCGCCGATGACGAAGACCTCGTGGCCTTTGAGGGGTTTTTTGGCGAGTTTCTCGGCGCGCGCGACCGCCTTCTTGAGCAAGGTCGCGCGGTGGAAGGAGTCCGAACCGTAGCCGCCGAACAGGAAGTAGGCGTTGAAGCCTGAAGGCTCGAGCTTGATGCGCGCTCCCCGCTCCATGTTGCCCGTCCCCAGGCCGAGCAGGACGCGTTTGTCGCGGGCCAGCCGCTTGAGCAAAGTCTTCAGCCCGCGCGGCACCTCGTAAGTGCCGTTGCGGATGGCCATCTTCACGTAATAGGGCAGGTGCTTGAGGTACTCCCGGTGCAGGCGCTCGACCGCCCGCGCGGTCGGCCGGCGGCCCGTGGCGCGACGGTACGCCGCGCCGAAGTTGTAGAGGTCGGTGCGCCCGGCCAGCGACAGCTCCGAGCAGGCGTTCTTCTTGCCGTAGAGCACCTGAGCCGCGCGGTTGAGGGCCTTGCGGCCCGCGCCGCCCGCGCGGATGAGGGTGCCGTCGATGTCGAAGAGGAGGACTTTCATGAGGCTCGGTGCACCACCGCCCCCCTCTTCATCGTCCATCTGACGCGCGGGGCCCCGAACCAGTAGGCGGCCTCGCGGTGGTCGCCCGCCTCGTGGCAGACGAGGTCCGCCTGTTTGCCCGTCTCCAGGGAGCCGTGGGTCGCGCCCAGGCCCGCCGCGTGCGCGCCGTTGATGGTGGCCGCGACCCAAGCCTCCGCCGGCGACAGCTTCATCTGCGTGCAGGCCAAGGACATCACCATGGACATGTCCCAACACGGGCAGGTGCCCGGATTGAAGTCGGTGGCGAGCGCCACCGCGCAGCCCGCGTCGAGCAGGCGGCGCGCGGGCGGATAGGGCTTGCCCAGGAAGTAGTTGGAGCCGGGGACCAGGCAGGCCACCGTGCCGCTGGCGGCGAGGTCCGGCAGGTCCTCCTCGGCGACGCAATCCAAGTGGTCGGCGGTGACGGCCTTGTGCTTGAGAGCGGGAGCGAGGCTGCCCAGGCGGGAGAGCTGCTCGGCATGGACCTTCAGGCGCAGGCCGGCCTTCGCCCCGGCCGCGGCGACCTTCTCGAGGTCGGCGAGGTCGAAGTAGCCCTTCTCGCAGAACAGGTCCACGAACACGGCCAGCCGCTCGGCGGCGACGCGGGGTATCATCTCGGCGCAGACGCGGTCCACGAACTCGTCCTTGCGTCCGCGCATCTCCGGCGGCACCGCGTGCGCGCCGAGGAAGGTCGGCACGATCTCCAGCGGGCCGCGCTCCGCGGCCGTGCGCAGGGCCCGCAGCAGCTTGAGCTCGTTGTCGAGGTCGAGCCCGTAGCCGGACTTCGCCTCGATGGTGGTGGTGCCGCTCGCCAGGAACGCCGCCGCGCGGCGGCGCAAGCCCGCGGCCAGGTCGCTCTCCGCGGCGCCGCGCACGCCGTTGACCGTGTGGAGGATGCCGCCGCCCTTGGCCGCCAGGTCCGCGTAGGTCGCGCCGGCGACGCGGCGCTCGAAGTCGTCCAGACGCGGCTCGGCGAAGACGGGGTGGGTGTGGGCGTCCACGAAGCCCGGGGCCACTACGCCGCCCTCGGCGCTGAGCACCTGGGCGGTCGCCGCCAGCGGATGGGCCATGACCCTGTCCTTGGGACCGGCGGCGAGGATCTTGGCGCCGTCCACCAGCACCGCTCCGTCGCGGATGAGGCCGAGCGCGGCCTTGTCGCGGCCGGCGCGCGGGCCCGGAGGCCCGGAAAGGGTCAGCAGTTCGGAGGCGTTGAGGACGAGGGTCGCCACGGGGCTATTCTACGACATCCGCCCCTGGCGCTTCGACGGGACCGCGGGTTATACTGGGACGATGAAGCGGTTTCGCCTCGCCTCGGCGGCTCTCGTTCTGTCCGCGGCGGCCTTCGCTCAGACGCCCGCGCCGGCCGCGCCGGGCGCGGCCCTGCGGCCCTTCGTGCGCTTCACCCCGCCCGCGGGCTGGCGCGCCGAGGAGCGCGCCAACGGCGCCGACCCCGTGGTGAGTTTCCGCAAGGGGCTCGACGTCATCACCTTGTCGCTCTACGGCGCCGAAGGCTCCGCCTACGAGGACCCGGGCGCTTTCCTGCGCGGGCCGGCCGCCTCCACGCTGGGAGCCCCCCCGCGCGCCGACGGCCGCGTGAAGGTCGCGGGGCGCTCCCTGGCGCTCTATCGCCGCGGCTATCCGGTGCGGCTCGGCGACCCGCACGCGCCGTCCTCCGGGCGGCCGCCCGAGCTCGCTCGCGAGCGCTTCGTCGTCCTGCCTTTGCGCGACGGGCGCTTCGTGGTGGCGTCCCACGCCTTCGAGAGCGCGGTGCCGAGCTTCGAGCGCGACGGGGAACGAGCGTTCACGGCCTTCCTTAAGACGCTCCAGCCCTCGCCGAAGCCCCGGCCTAAAAAGTAAGGACGAGTTTGCCCACGGTGCCGCCCGACTCCAAGGCGCGGTGAGCGTCGGCGGCGCGTTCGGCGGGGAATTCGGTCACGGGCGCGGGCTTGAGGGAGCCGTCGGCCGCCCAGGCGGCGACGGCGTCGAGGCCCTCGCCCGCGAGCTCGGCGCGGTCGGTGAGGTGGACCACGTTGAAACCCATGACCGACTTGTTGGCGCCGGTGAGCTCGAGCGGCGAGAAGCGCGGGACCTTCAGCCAGTTCCACGCCAGCCCGAGCAGGCCGGGGCGCCGCCCGCGCGGAAACAACTCGGCGAAGCCGTAGACCACCAGCCGGCCGCCCTTCTTGAGCCGGTCGAAGCCGGGCCGCAAAGTGCTCACGCCGTTGGCGTCGAACACCGCGTCGAAGCCCTCCGGCGCGAGCGCGTCGAGGTCCCGCCACAGGCGCGGGCCGCGCACGACGACGCGCCGGGCGCCGAAGGCGCGCGCCGTCTCCGACTTGGCGGCGGAGCCCACGACGGCCACGGGGTCGCAGCCCATGATGCGCGCCTGCTGCAGCAGCGCCAGGCCCACGCCGCCCGCCGCGGAGTGCACCAACAGGGTCTCCCCTCGCGCGACCTTGGCGACGCCGCGCAGCGCGTGGTAGGCCGTGAGCTGGACCGCGGGCAGTCCCGCGGCCTGGGCGAGCGACCAACCGTCGGGCACGCGCCGCAGTCGGCCGGGTGGCGCGACCTGACAGGAGGCGTAGCCGCCGAAACGCGTGAAGCCGAACACCCGGTCGCCGACGGCGAAACCCGAGGCGCCCGGGCCGAGCGCGTCCACCGTGCCCGCGAACTCGAAGCCCGGCGCCAACGGGTACAGGCCCTTGGCCGCCTCGTACCAGCCTTCGCGGACGATGGCGTCGGCGTAGTTGACGCCGGCCGCGGCCACGCGCACGCGCAGCTCGCCCGGGCCGGGCGCGGGATCGGCGCTTTCGACGAGGGTCAACGCCTCATGCCCGCCGGGACGGCGCACGACGACGGAGCGCATGAGGATATATGAGCAATTATCGTCGTTTTTCGGCGTAGGCCCATTGGCTCCGCGCCGGGGACCCGAGGACCCTCGTGAGCCCGGACGCCCGCCGCTACACTATCCGCAGATGCGCAAGTCGCTGCTCGCCCTCCTGCTGGCCCTCGCCTCGACCGCCTCCGCGTCCGTCCCGCGCGTGCGCGTGGCCGTCGCGCCGGCCGCGGGCACCGGGTCAGCCGCCTTCGCCCGTCCCGCCGTCGTCGCGCCCGACCTGACGCGCCCGGCCGTCGCTCGCGTCGTCCCGCTCGCGGCGCTGAGCCTGGGGCCGAGCCTCGCCGCGGTCGCGCCTCGGTTGCCGGCATCGGCGCCGATGCCGGGCGTCCCGCTGCAGGCCACCGTGAGGGCCGCGGCGGCGCCGAACGTCCTCGCCGCCCCGCCGCAATCCGCGCCGGCCGAAGCCGCCGGGCCCGCCCTCATCGACCGCCTGCGCGAGCACGGCGCCGGGGCCGCGGCCGTGGCCCGAGACGGCGGCTCGGACGCGGCCGAGGCCAATTTCAACGCCGCGGCCGGCTTCGCGCCCGTATCCCTGCGCTCGTCGCTGCTGCGCGGCGTCTCGGCCGCCGCGGTCGCGGTCCCGGCGGACGCGCCGTCCAGCTTCCGAAGCCTGTGGCGCCTGCTCAACCCCGGCGGCAAAGGCGCCGGCCCCGGCGCGAAGAAAGCCGCCGCGGGCGAAGACGCGCTCTACGACCGGCTGCTCCAGCATCTGACCCTCGATGACCGCGGCAGCCCCGAGGAGAAGGCGGCGCTGGAGCGGACGCTGCGCACGATGCTGCGCAGCCCCACCGCGCGCAAATACGCCGAGGAGTTCATCGCCGAGGGCCTGCGCGGCGTCGTGCGCTTCGACGAGGTGGAAGGCTCCAAGGTGTACGAGTTCGACGGCCGCAAGATCTTCTACGCGCCGCGCGCGTTCACCGAATGGAAGGACGGCTACGCCGAGGTCCGGCTCAACCGCGACTACCTCGACAGCGACGCGGAGTATTTCCGCGAGGACGCGCCGCCCACCCTCGCCCACGAGCTCCTCGGCCACGGCCTGTGGTACGGACGCATGGCCAAGCAGGGCCTGCAGGACCTGTTCCACATCCACGAGAACAACGAGACCAACGCCAAACTCGTCGGCTGGCTGGCGGGCTGGGAGCTCAACAAGCGCTTCCACGACACCTTCGCCTGGGAGTATCTCTCGGACCCGGCCCGTTACCTGCAGGGGCTGAAGATCCGCCAGCCCTACTACTCGGTGACCTACACCACCGAGCAGATGGCCGACCCCGTCGCGGCGCTCGAGGAGCGCCTGACCGCGCTGCGGTCCGTCCGCGAGCAGTACGAACACGGCCTGCGCAACACCCGCTCTTGGACCCCCGTCATCGACCACTTCGTGACGCACCACGGCGTCGCGGAGGGGCGTTTCGAGCGGCTGCGCGAGGACCTCGCTCAGCGCGAGAGCGCCATCGAAGGCGAGCTCGAGAACCTCAAGGCCATCGAGCACGCCATCACCGTCACCATCGCCTTCTACCGCTCTCCCGAAGGCGCGCCCGGCCTGGAGGTCCTCAAGTCGGCCGGGAGCTACGCCGAGTTCGACCGCCTCCAGTCCGAGGTGGACGCCATGACGGACGAGCTGCGCGCCGCCGTCGCCAAGGAACCCGCCCGTCCCGCCCCCGCCCCCACGCCCTGGCCGAAGGACCAGATCGGCTGGGACGAGCTGCAGCGGATGTTCGAGAAGGACGCCCGCGAGCACCCCGCCCACTGGAACCGCTGACCGCGGCGGTCAGCGGAAGTTCTTGAACTGGAGCTCGATGCCGTAGCTGCCTTGGCGCAGCAGGTTCATCGTGGCTTGGAGCTCGTCCTTGGACTTGCTCGACACGCGCAGCTGCTCGTTCTGGAGCTGGGCATTGACCTTGAGCTTGGCGTCCTTGAGGGCGCGCTGCATCTCCTTGGCCTTGTCGGTGGGGATGCCGGACTGGATGGCCACCTCCACCTTCGCGGTCGCGCCCAACGCGTGCTCCACCGCGCCCTTGGTGAAGTTCTTGACCGGCAGGCCGCGTTTGGCCAGGCGGGTGAAGAGGATGTCGATGACCTGGTCGATCTTGAAGTCGTCGGCGGCGCGCACCAGGAGCTTCTTGGCCTTGGCGTCGAGCTCGATGGTCGCGTTGGCGCCCTTGAGGTCGAAGCGGTTGGCGATCTCCTTCATCGCCGTCTGCACGCCCTCGGAGACGAGGTTCAGGTCCACCTCGCTCACCACGTCGAAAGAGAAGTCGCTGGCCATGTCGTTTACCTCATCGGGAACTTCAGGGATTTGTGCTTCCGCGCGAAGGCCTTGGCCTGCGGGTAGCCGGCGTCGAAGTGGCGGGCCACGCCGAGGCCCGGATCGTTGGTGAGCACGCGCGTCAGGCGTTCGTCCATCGCCTTGGTGCCGTCGGCGACGGTGACCTGGCCGGCGTGCAGCGAGTAGCCCATCCCGACGCCGCCGCCGTGGTGGAAGCTCACCCAGGAGGCGCCGGAGGCGGTGGAGAGCAGGGCGTTCAAGATGGGCCAGTCGGCCACCGCGTCGGAGCCGTCGCGCATGGCTTCGGTCTCGCGGTTGGGAGAGGCCACCGAGCCGCAGTCGAGGTGGTCGCGGCCGATGACGATGGGCGCGGCGACCTTCTTCTTGCGCACGAGCCAGTTCAGGCGCCGGCCCATCTCGTCGCGCTCGCCGTAGCCGAGCCAGCAGATGCGGGCGGGCAGCCCCTGGAAGGCGACCTTGCGGGAGGCGAGGCCGATCCAGCGGCGCAACGACTCGTTCTTCGGGAAAGCGGCGAGGACTTCTTTGTCCGTGACGGCGATGTCGGCGGGGTCGCCGGACAACGCGGCCCAGCGGAAAGGCCCCTTGCCCTCGCAGAAAAGAGGCCGGATGTACTCGGGCACGAAGCCCTTGATGTCGAAGGCGTTCTTCACGCCCGCCTCGACGGCGCGCGCGCGGATGTTGTTGCCGTAGTCGAAAGTGACGGCGCCTTGCTTCTGCAGCTCGAGCATGGCTTCGACGTGTGAGCCCATGCTCGCCACGGCGCGTCTGACCACGGACTGGGGGTCCTTCTTGCGAAGCCTCGCCGCGTCGGACAGCGTCATGCCTTTGGGCAAATAGCCGTAAAGGGGGTCGTGCGCGGAAGTCTGATCGGTCAAAAGGTCCACTTCGACGCGTCGTTTGGCCAGCTCGGGGATCACGTCCGCGGCGTTGCCCAGAAGACCGACCGACAGGGCTTCTCCCCTCGCTTTGGCGCGGAGGACCCTCTCCAACGCCCGGTCCAAGTCGTCTTCGACCGCGTCGAGGTAACGGGTCTTCAGGCGGAAGCGCAGGCGGGTCGCGTCCACGTCCACGCCCAGGAACGCCGCGCCGTTCATGGTCGCGGCCAACGGCTGCGCGCCGCCCATGCCGCCGAGCCCGGCGGAGACGACGAGCCGGCCGGTCAACGAGCCGCCGAAATGCCGCTTGGCGGCCGCGGCGAAGGTCTCGTAGGTGCCCTGCAGGATGCCCTGCGTGCCGATGTAGATCCAGGAACCCGCGGTCATCTGTCCGTACATCATCAGGCCCTTCTTATCGAGCTCGTCGAAATGGTCCCAGTCCGCCCATTTGCCGACCAAGTTGGAGTTGGCGATGAGCACGCGCGGCGCGCCTTCGTGCGTGCGGAACACGGCGACGGGTTTTCCCGATTGCACGAGCAAGGTCTCGTCGTCGCCCAGGGCCCGCAGAGACCTCACGATGGCGTCGTAACAGGCCCAGTCGCGCGCCGCTTTGCCGCGGCCGCCGTACACCACGAGGTCCTGAGGGCGTTCCGCCACCTCGGGGTCGAGGTTGTTCATGAGCATGCGCAGGGCGGCTTCCTGCTGCCAGCCTTTGCAGCTGATGCGGGTGCCGCGGGCGGCCCGGATGAATCGTGTCATGCGTGTTTTGTCTTGAGAGGTGTTGTTAACAACAGTTGATAAGCCGCTGCATGTGGATAACGCGGATAACTAAGCGAGCGCCTCATCGAAAGCGCCCGACAAGATGAGCTCGCGCGCCGTCTCCAGGCGGCCCGACAACACCTCGTCGCGTTTGGTGGGCTTCACCTTGGCGCGCAGGACGGCCAGGGCCCGCTCCACGCCCTTCCCGGACTTGAGCGGCCGGTGGAAGTCGAGGGCCTGCGAGGCGCACACCAGCTCGATGGCGGCGACCTGGGCGGCGTTCCAGACCACCTTCTTGAACTTGAGCGCCGACCACATCCCCATGCTCACGAAATCTTCCTTGTTGGCGGAGGTGGGGACCGAGTCGGCGGACGCGGGATGGGCGAGCGCCTTGTTCTCCGACGCCAGGGCCGCGGCGGCATACTGCGCGATCATGTAGCCCGATTCCACGCCCGGGTCGCGGGTGAGGAACGGCTGGAGGCGTGGGGCGATGCCGGCGGTGACTTGGAATGTGCGCCGCTCGGAGACGTTGGCGAGCGCCGCGAGCGCGCCGGCGGCGGAGTCGAAGGCGAAGGAGAGCGCCTGGCCGTGGAAATTGCCCCCTGAAAGGACGCGTCCATCCACGACGAGCGGGTTGTCGGTGACCGAGCCGAGCTCGACTTCGACGACAGCGCGAGCGTGCTCCAGCCGGTCGAGGACCGCGCCGTGCACCTGCGGGGCGCAGCGCAGCGAGTAGGAGTCCTGCACGCGCGGGTCGCCGGCGATGTGGGAGCGGCGGATCTCGGAGCCCGCCAGCAGCCGGCGCAGGCCGGCCGCGGCGGCGACCTGGCCCGGGTGAGGCTTGAGCGCCTGGACGGCGGCGTCGTAAGGCGCGGGCGTTCCGGTGAGGGCGTCGAGCGACATCGCGCAGGCCAGCTGCGTCGCGTCGTAGACTCGTCTCGCCGTCAACAACGCCAGTCCGCCGATGGCCTGCATCGCCTGAGTCCCGTTCAACAACGAGAGGCCCTCTTTTTCGGCCAACACGAAGGGCTTCAACCCGGCTTTCCTCAACGCGAGCGCCGACGGCATGCGGCGGCCGCGGAAGAAGGCGTCCCCCTCGCCGATGACCGCCAAGGCCATGTGAGCCTGCGGCGCCAGGTCCCCGGACGCGCCGACGGAGCCTCGCGAAGGGATCAGCGGCGTGACGCCCGCGTCGAGCATCTTCGCCAGGTGCCGCACCAAGGCCGGCCGCACTCCCGAGAAGCCGCGGGACAACTCGTTGAGGCGCAGGAACAGGATCGCGCGCGCCTCGGCCTCGGCCAACGGCTCTCCCACGCCGCAGGCGTGGGAGAGGACCAGGTTGCGCTGCATCTGCGCCAGGCGCGAGGACGAGATGCGCGTGGAAGCGAGCTCCCCGAAGCCGGTGTTGACGCCGTACACGGCCTTCCCGGAGACGAGGATCGCCTCGAGGGTGCGGCGCGAGGCCGCGACGCGACGGACGGCCGGCGCGGCGAGCACGGCGCGCAGCCGTCCTTCGGCCACCGCCGCGACGTCCTCCAGCCGGACGGCCGCGGACCCGAGCCTAAACACGCTCGACGGCCACCGCGACGGCCTCGCCGCCGCCGAGGCAGATGCCGGCCACGCCGCGCTTGCCGCCGCGGATCTTCAGGGCGTTGAGCAAAGTGACCAGGATGCGCGCGCCCGACGCGCCGAGCGGGTGGCCGAGCGCGACGGCTCCGCCGTGCGCGTTGACCTTCTCCAGCGGCAGGCCGGAGAGCTTCGACACCGCGAGCGTGACGACCGCGAACGCCTCGTTGACCTCGAAGAGGTCCACGGAATCCTTCGACCAGTTAAGCTTCTTGAGGAGCTTGTCCACGGCGCCCGCCGGGGCGGTGGTGAACCACTTGGGCTCCTGCGAGTGGGTGGCCCAGCCCGCGATGCGCGCCAGGGGCTTGAGGCCCGCCGCGCCTTTGGCGCTGGAGAGCACCAGGGCGGCCGCGCCGTCGTTGAGCTTGGAGGCGTTGGCCGCGGTGATGGTGCCGTCCTTCTGGAAGGCGGGGCGCAGCTTGCCGACCTTGTCGAGCTTGGCGCGGCCGGGCTCTTCGTCGGCGTCGATGCCGTCGATGGAGACTATCTCGTCCTTGAAGACGCCCTTGGCCTGGGCCTCCTGCGCCCGGGTGTAGGACTTCACGGCCCAGTCGTCCTGCATCTCGCGCGTGATCTGGTGCTCCTTGGCGCAGAGCTCGCCGCAATCGCCCATGTGCACGCCGTCATAAGGGTCCATGAGCCCGTCGCGCAGGATGGAGTCCACGAGCACCGCGTTGCCGTAGCGATAACCCGAGCGCGCCTTGTCGAGGAGATAAGGAGCCTTCGACATGGACTCCATGCCGCCGGCCAACGCGTAGTCCTGCTCGCCCAAGGCGATTCCCTGCGCGGCCATCATGACGGCCTTCATGCCCGAGCCGCACACCTTGTTGACGGTCGTGGCGCCGACGGAGAC
Source organism: Elusimicrobiota bacterium (assembly GCA_033875325.1). Lineage (GTDB taxonomy): Bacteria > Elusimicrobiota > Elusimicrobia > UBA1565 > UBA9628 > GWA2-66-18. The sequence continues at coordinate 19,741 of JANRKA010000041.1, forward strand.
CGGGATGCCCGCCGCGATGGCGGCCTGGCGCGCGGGCGCCTGGCCGATGCCGGCCGGGATGACGCAGCCCATCACGACCTCGCCGAGCTGCTCGGCCTTGACGCCTGATCTGGCCAACGCGTCGGCCGCGGCCTTCGCGCCGAGTTGGGGCGCCGTGTAGTTGGCCAAGGCCCCGTTGAGGGAGCCGATGGCGGTGCGGGAGGCGGAGAGGATGAGGATGTCGCTCATGGCGCGGTGACTCCTAGGAGTAGTAGATGACGCGCGCCGCCAGCCCGCAGAGGAGGGCGACGGCCGTGCCGACGTAGAAGGTGAAGCCGGACAGATCGAAGAGGCGGTGCCGGCGCAGGAAGAACATCACGCCCAGCCAGGCCGCCGCCAGGAGCGCGGCGCCGCCGACGCTGGGGAAGAGGATGCACAAGGCCAGGACGAGGCGCTCGGCCATGGCGAGGTACTTCTCGTCGTCTCCCGGATACTGGGAGCCGTAGAGGTCCTTCTCGATGAAGTAGATGAGGACCGTGCACGCGTGCGTCGCCAGCACGAACAGGCAGCCCAGCACGGGCCACTTCTCCGGGAAGAAACCCGGGGCGATGGCCGCGCGAGCGGCGATGGGCACGACCAGGAAGATGAAGGCGTAGTGGATGACCTGGTCCCACATCAGGAAGGCCGTGTTGTCGGGCATCCCGTAGCGCTTGATGGCGTAGATGCGCCACCAGTCTTCCAGGAAGTGGCTGACGAAGATGACCGCCAGGCAGGTCCAGCCGGTGAGGCGGACGAAGGGATGGTCCACCCAGTAGTCGCCCAGGAACGGCCAGCACAGGGCCACGTAGAAAAGCGGGTGCATCCCGCAGTGGACCAGGAGCCCGGCCATGGTCTCCCGCTTCCAGCGGTTGATGTAGTTCGTCTGGAAGGTGAAATCGGCCAACAGATGGCCGAAGGCCAGGCGCCAGAATATGTCCATTACTTGGCGGTGAGGTTGAAGACCTGGTCCCAGTCGTCGGGCGGCAGCGCCGCGTAGTCGCGGGCGAGCGTCAGGTAGAGCTCGCCGGGGCCGTCTTTGGGCATGAGCCGCAGGAACTCCTCGAACGCGGGCAGGGCGTCCTCGTATTTCTTGTCGTAGAAGAGCTTGACCGCCTTCTCCCAGACGGGGAGCGCCTTGACCCACGCGGGAGCGAGCTTGCCCTTCTCGGCGAGCGGCTCGTAGACCGGCACGGGCGTCTCCTTGCCGACGACGCGGGCCTTGCCGAGGTAGCGCGCCTCGATGACGTCCTTGGCGCCGAGGTAGGCGGGCTCGGAGGCGATGATCTTCGAGCCGAAGAACTTGTTGGCGCCCTCCAGGCGGGATGCCAGGTTGACCTCGTCGCCCAGCACGGTGTAGGCCAGCTTGCGCTGGGTGCCCGTGAAGCCGACGTTCATGAGGCCGGTGTTGATGCCGATGCGGATGGCCGGTATCTCGGGCAGGCCCGGGTCGAGGTCCTTGTTCAGCTCGTCGATGGCGCGCTGGCAGCCGAGCGCGGAGAGGATGGCCTCGCGCGCGTGGTCCTTGTTCTCGGTCGGCGCGTTCCAGAACGCCATGATGCAGTCGCCGATGTATTTGTCGATGGTGCCGCGGCGCTCCAAGATGACGTCGGAGAGCGCGGAGAGGTACTTGTTGAGGAACGCGATGAGCGCCTCGGGGCCCATCTTCTCGGAGATGGTGGTGAAGTGGGCGATGTCGAGGAAGAAGACGGTCATCTCGCGCTTCTGCGCGCCGAGCTTGGCCTTGTCGGGGTCGTTGGCCAGCTCCTCGACGACCTCGGGCGAGACGAACTGCCCGAACATGCTCTTGATCATCTTCTTCTCGGCGCCCTCGGCGCGCACGCGATGGATGGTCAAGGCGAGGTAGCTCAGCAGCAGGCCCAAGGTCGGCCGCATCACGTCCAGGCGCATGCCGGACTTGAACGCGACGCTGCCCGCCACGAACCAGGCGGCGATGACGACGGCGACGGCGACCGCGCCCAGAGCCGGGGACAGCCGCAGCAGCAGCGCCGGCAGGACGGTCAGCAGCGCGACGGCCAGCGCGATGGCCCAGACCGGCGGCAGGGAGCGGAAGCGGTCGTTGAGGATGTTGTCCACGAGATTGGCGTGGTACTCGACGCCCGGCGCCTGGTGGATGAAGGGCGTCGCGTAGTGGTCGTAGTAGCCGAGGGCCGTGGAGCCGATGAGGACCATCGAGCCTTTGAGAGCCTCCTTCTCCTCGTCGCTCAGCGTCCCGTCGAGCACGTCGAGCATGGAGAGGCGCCGGTACGGCGAGTAGACCATCTTGCGCTCGGCCTCCGGCAGCTTGGCCTCGCGCACGGAGTGGCGGGGCCAGTCCACGGGTTTGGCGAAGTTCGTGTAGAGGATGGCGGGGCGGCCGCCGGGCGCGAAGCGCTCCTCCAGCTCCCGGGTCGAGAGGCCCGCGAAACTCTTGGCGGCCGCGATCTCGAGCGCGGGCGCGTGCATGAAGGTCTTGGAAGGGTCGGCGATGCGGTCTTCGAAGAGGCGCGCGCGGCGCAGATGGCCGTCGGAATCGAGCACGGAGTCCACGTTCGGGTAGCCGATGCCCTCGGCGGCGGCGGCCAGGGCGGGCAGCGGCTCGTTGACGACGAAGCCGCCCCCCTCGGTGCCGTCGTGCTCGTACTGGTAGAGGTGGATGACCTTGCCGAAGCGTTTGGTCGCGTCCGCCAGGGCCTTGTCCTGGGCGGGGTCGCGTTTCTCGAAGAAGAGGATGTCGAAGACCACGGTCTTGACGCCGTAGCCCTTGAGGCGGTCCAACGCCTTGGCGTAGAGGTCGCGCGGCAGCGGGAAACCCTTGCCCTTGCCCGTCTCCTCGTCCACGGCCAGGACGATGAGCCGCGGGTCGGCGGGCGGCAACGCGTCCTGGTGCAGCCGGTGCAGGAAGTCCTGCCACACGTCCTCCTGGTGGAAGAACAGCCCGTTGAGGTTCAAGGTCAGCAGGCGCGGGTAGGTGAACAGGACGAAGAGCGGCGTGAACGCGAGGAGGAAGTAGAGCGGGAAACGGCTCTTGCGCGACTGGCTCACGGGGTTCTCCGGGCGGCGGGTTTGACGACTGGCTTCGGCGCGGGTTTTGCGGCCGGCTTGGGCGCGGGTTTGACGGCCGGTTTCGGCGCGGGTTTGGCGGCCGGCTTCGGCGCGGGTTTGACGGCGGGCGCGGGCTTGACGGCGGCGGGCGCAGGTTTGGGCGCTTCGCGCACGCCGAGGCGGGCCAGCAGCTGCGAGCGCGCGAACTCCATGACGCCGCGCGACGCGCCGTCCTTCTCCGCGGCGAGCGCGGCCTCAAGCGCGGCAAGGCCCTTCTCCTTGTCTCCGACCAGGGCGACCACGTTGGCGGCCTGCTGGCGCACCGCCGGGTCGGCCGACTTGAGCGACGCGTAGGCCGTCTCCAGGCCGGACGGGTCGCCCAGGCGGGCCAGCGAGACGGCGGCCTGGAGTCGCGCGCCGGCGTCGGCGTCCTTGAGCGCGGCGGCCAAGGCCGGGCGCGCCGCGGGGTCGCCGCTGAGGCCGAGGGCTCTCACCGCTTCGAGGCGCACCCCCCCGTCGGCGTCGGAAAGCGCGGCCTGCAGGGCGGGCACGGCGTCCTTGGAGCCGATCTGTCCCAACGCGGACGCGGCCGCGCGGCGCAGGTTCGCGTCGGGGTCCTTGAGCGCGGCGCCCAACGGGCCCACGGCCGGCGTGGCGCGCAGCGCCCCGAGCGTGCGCACCGCGGCGTAGCGCACGGGCGCGGCGCCGTCGCGCACGGCGCCCATGAGCGCGCCGACCGCGGACGGGTCGCCGATGTAGGCGAGCGCGGTCGCGGCGTTCTGCCGCACGGCCGGCTCCTTGTCGTTGGAGAGCAGGTCCGCCAGCCGCGGCACTGCCGCGCGCGAGCGCAGGATGCCCAACGCGTCCGCCGCCGTGGCGCGCACGAACGGGTGCGCGTCGGCCAGCAGCGGCAGCAGCAGGGGCTCGGCAGCGGCGTTGCGCATCTGCCCGAGCTCGTCGGCGCCCTGGCGGCGCACCATCGGGTCGTTGGACTTCAGCTTCGCCGACGAGACCGTGAACGGGTCGGCCGGAGCGTCGGCGGCGGCGGCAGGCAAAACAAGCGCGAGGACGAGAAGGAGGGCGGTAGGCACCGCCGGATTCTATCTTTCCTTATATAAGGGCTTCAAGTAAGCTGGGGGACAGGCTCCCAGCTTATCGATAAGCTGGGACCCAGGTGGAAACAAGCTTGGAGCCTGTCCCCCAGCTTAATGGATGACGCCGATCTTGCGGATGGCGGTGGCGGTGCCGCCGGGGGATTTGACCTTGATGCGGGCGGTGTAGCCGCCCTTGGAGACGAAGGCGCCGGCGTCGTTGCGGCCGTCCCACGGGACGAAGTTGGCGCCGGTTTTGCCGCCCTCGGAGCCGGGCGGGCAGGAGATGGTCTTCACCAGGTAGCCGAGCGCGTCGTAGAGGGTGATGGTCACGTCCGAGTCGGCGTTGAGCGTGTAGGTGATGAAGGTTTTGCCCGCGTTGCCGCCCTTGCGCGAGTCGAAGGGGTTGGGGTAGTTGCTGACGGCCGAGAGGATGGTGCTGTTGACGCCGGTCACCGCGCTCGCGCTGAGCGGCGACCAGGTGGACGGCACGCCCGCGCCCGAGATGGCGCGCACGCGATAAGAGAAGAACTGGCCGGCCGGGCGCGGACCCTCGCCGGGGAAGGTCGGGTCGCCGACGCCGTACACGGGCGAACGCGCGGAGATGACGTTGACCGTGCGCCAGATGACGGTGTCGGACAGGTTCTTCGGGTCGCCGCCGCGCTCCTGCACCTCGTAGGAGGCCACCCCGGAGATGTTCTGAGTGGACGGCGTCCAACGCACCTGGAAGGAGGTGCGGTTCTGCTCGGTGGGCGTCGCGGCGCCCGGCGTGGTCGGAGCGAACGGGTCCACGCGGTAGACGAGCATCGGCTGCGCCGGCGACACCGAGCCGCTCGCGGAGACGAACTGGGCGAAAAGGATGGCGGCCTTGTCCGAGACCAGCTCTCCCGCGGTGTGGAGGATGGGCGCCGAGCCCAGCAGGCCGCGGCCGTTGTTGGGCGGCGGGTCGCCGGCCTGGGCGACGGTCTCGAGCAGGTTGGGGTTCTGGTCGTTGCGCTTCAGGCGCATGATCTCCGAGCCGACGTAGATGTAGCCGGGCAGCTCGAGCTTCGAGGAGTCGGCGACGACGAAGAAGGTCGTGTCCTGCGACAGCGTCTGGCTGAGGCGGGTGACGTTGGGCACCGTCATCTGCAGGCCCTTCATCGTCGCGCCCGTGACGGGGTCTCCCGCCGCGCGCACCGCGAAGTTGCTCACGCTCAGGCCCGTGACGCCCGTGACCGTCACCGACGACCACTTGTTGGTCAGGCCGATGGGGTCGTCGTAGTTCGTGCCGACGGCGACCAGGTAGTAGCCCGAGGTGCCGGTCAGCGGCAGGTTGAAGGTCAGCTCGCTGGCGGACTTGGCCCACGCCGACGGCGCCAGGCCCTGGCCGGGGTCGGGCGCGGTGGCGGCGAGGTTGCCCTGGTTGGCCACGTCCAAGCCGATGCGGAACTGCGGCTTGTTGGAGCCGGGCGAGAACACGATCATGTCCAGGATGCCGTCCTTGTTGATGTCCACGTCCAGGATGCCGGTGCCGGTCAGGTCGGTCGTGGGCGTGCCGTCGCCCAGCAGCGACACCTGGGTCGGCCGCGTGCTCTCGCCGATGGAGAAGTTGTCGGGGACGAGGTCGCCGTTGATGTCCACGAGCGGAGCCGCCGACGGGCAGTTCGTCAGCCAGGCCGTGCCGTCGGCGCAGATCCACTTGCTCTGGTCGGGCACGGGGTTGCCGTTGACGAAGCAGACCTGGTTGCGCGGGTTGCCCGCGTCTTTGCCCGTGGGCACGCAGCCGGGCGAGAGCAGGGCGTACGCCGGGTAACCCACCGCCACGCCGCTGACGCCGGGCTGCGCGCGCGTCACGATCATCGGCGGCAGGGCCGAGCTGACGACGACGCCGGGCACGGTGAGCGGGGCGATGAGCACGGTCTTCGACTCGAAGGGCGGCAGCAGGGTCGGGTGCGGCGAGGCCGTGACGGGCGCGCCGTCGGGGCCGATGACGTCGGTGAAGGCCTCCACGCGGAAGCCGAAGGTGTGCGTCAGGGTCGTGCCGCCCGCGCGGTCGGTGAAGCCCACGTCGGCGGTCAGGAAGACCACGGTGTTGGCCGTGGACACGCGCAGATAGGGCACGCCGTTCTGGACGAGGTCCACGAGCGCGTAGCCGTTGGAGAAGGCGCCGCTCGTCGAATGCGCCACCGTGCCGAGCTGGCTGTCGAGCCCGGCGGAGAACACGCCGTCGCCGTTGTCGAGCCAGACGCGCACGCGCGAGGCGTCGCCGTCGCCCGACAGGGCGACGGTGGAGGTCGCGATGGTGCCGATCTGCTTGAAGCGCATCTTGGCCACGTTGACGAAGTCGGTGCTGGCGCGCATCTCGACGCGCAGCACGGGCACGTTGGTGTCGCCCTGGCCCGCGCCCGACGGCGCGTTGGAGAAGCCCGACATGGACAACACGATGGGGCTGATGGCGACGTTGCGGCCGACGAACGGGTAGGAGGTCGTGAGCGTGCCCAGCGGCTCGGCGGCCGTGACCCCGGTCAGCAGCACCGGCGTGGCGTTGTCGCCGCGCGGCAGGCCGATCCAGGACGGGTCGCGCACCGCGACGCCGACGAGGTCGTTGGCGACGGCCGAGTCGCCGATGTCGAAGGCGACGAAGAACGCCTGCGCCGTCGGGCCGATGAACTGGTCCGTCTTGAGCGTGACGAGCGCCTGCAGGTCCGCGTCGTTGGCCTGGTTGAACACGTCCACCTTGCGCGCGTTCACGCCCACGGAGTGGTTGAGCACGGGCGTGGCGGCGGTGCCCAGCTGGTCGCCGCGCGAGGTGATGCGCAGGCAGGGGCGCCCGGAGGCGTCGTCCACGCCCGGCACGGCGGCCGTGGGGCAGCCGGGGCCCGAGAAGGTCATCAGCTCGGCGCCGCCCACCCACAACTTGCCGCCCAGCGCCGCTCCCGTGTTGTCGAGCGGGAAGCCGACGGTCGAGAGCACGACGAGGTCGAAGGGCGCGACGGTCACGCTCGACACGGCCGTCACGAGGGTGGTGTCCACCTCGGAGATGTTGACGTCGTTGGCCGTGAGGAAGTTGCTCGAGTCGATGTCCTTGAAGACGCGGATGAACTTCACGTCGGTGTTGCGGCCGAAGGGCTTGAGCGGGTCCTGGGAGCCGCCGCCGCGCTCCACGCGCAGCGAGCGCCACGGCGCCAGCGCGATGTCCGTGGCCAGGTTGAAGCGCAGCATGGGCACGTTGGTCTGCGCCTGCGTCACCCCGGTGATCAGCGTGGCGATGTCGTTGACGCCGAGCGTCACGTTGGAGACGACCTTGCTGATGGTCAGCAGGGGGTTGGAGTTGAAGGTCGGCGTGGTGAAGACGACCGCGTTGGGCACCTGGACCGTGAAGTAGCTCGGGCTGAGGATGGCGACGCCGGTGCGGCTGTCCTCGGTGGCGAACTGCGAGATGTCGTAGGTGATGAAGTAGTCGGCCGCGGCCGTGGTCACGAGGATGGGCGTGCGCAACGCGATGTTGACCGTGCTCGAGCTGAAGGTCTCGTTGCCGAAGGAGAGCAGGTGCGGGTACGCGCCCGCGACCGAGGTCGAGTCGATGGCGTCGAAGGTGCCGTTCCCGTTGGCGTCGGCCCAGATCTTGACCACGGGGATGTCGCTGTCGAGCGCGCCGGCGGCGCCGATACGGTCCACGCGGATGGTGTCGATGATGGCCGAGTTGCGGTCCGTGCGCATGCGCAGGCGCGTCATCGCCACGTTCTTGGCGTTCTGCAGGGCGAAGTTGCCGGAGAGCTGGTCGAACTCCACGGTCACCGTGTTCACCGTGGGCGCCACCACGAAGGTCGGGCTGGCCACCGAGTTGGTGCCGACGAACACCGTGGTGTGGCCGGCGTTGGTCGGCGTCAGGCGGAAACGCGTGCCGTCCGGCGCGAAGGCGCCCGTCACCTCGTTGAGGTTGGGCAGGGCCGGGTGCGAGAACTTGGCCGACGGCGCCACGTCGAACGCCACGTAGAGCACGGTCGGCGTCGCGGTGATGAGGGTGTAGCCGGGGCTGCCCAGGCCGGGGTCGTTGATGGGGATCTCGACGCGGCCGCTGGGCTGGCCGTCGAGGCCGAAGGACGACTGGCCGAGCAGGATGTCGCCGGCGTTGAGGCCGGTGCCCGGATCGCGCTTGTAGATGCCGTCGAGCGACTTGTAGACCTTGATGGCCGAGACGTCGGTGTCGTCGCCGTTGAGGCCGATGGGGATGGTGCGGTTGAAGTTGATGGAGGAGAGCTGGACCTGGAACTGGGAGGACCACAACTCGAGGCGCATCGCCGCGAGGTTGAGCTCGCCTTGGCGGATGCTGGGCGAGACGATGACCCCGGAGGAGTGGGTCGCGGGCGCCGTGTTCAGCGCGCCGCGCTCGACGTTGAGCAGCGAGGGCGAGCCCGGGCCGAAGCCGGTGTAGCCGATGATCTCCCCCTCCACCATGGCGTAGTAGGTGGCGCCGGGCGGCGGGGCGGGGAAACCCTCGGTCGAGCTGACCGTCCAGAACGGCTCGACCGTGCCCGCGCTCGGCGTCGTGTTGATGGGGTTGTCCAGGAGCGGCACCGCGAACGTGCCGCTGGAGGTGGAGAACATCGGGGTCGTGCGCACCGACATCTGCTGCGGCGCGGCGATGATGGTGCGCACCGCGCCCAGGAAAGGCATCGGCGAGGCCGTGTCGTAGGTGTTGGGCAGCGAGATGGCGTTGAGGAACTGGTTGTCGGTCACCGGGCTGTTGGTCGGCAGCGAGGTGTCGCGCAGATCGATGCCGAGCGTGCGCGGCTGCTGGGTGGCCAGGTCGGTGGGCTGCGCGTTGGCGCCCATGACGAAGGTCACGAAGTACTTCTGCGGCTTGGGCGCGAGCGCCGCGCGCGTGACCGTGATGGGCGGGTAGAGGTTGATCTGGGAGACCAAGGGCAGGCCCTGGTAGTTGCCGAAGGTGCCCGTGCCCACCAGGACGTCGGAGAGCGGGTTGAACAGGCCGTCCTGGTTGTTGTCGAACCAGAGCTGGACGAGGTCCACGTCGCCGGCCACCGAGCCCGCCTGGATGGCGGTGCCGGTCGCGTAGACGAGCATCCAGCGCCACAAGGCGTCGGCGACGTCGGTCTGGACATTGACCACCGCGACGGCCACAGTGCTCTTCTGCTGGAGGAACGGCCCGATTGCGCCGTCGAGCGCGTCCGTCGCGACCACGCGCAACTTGTCCGGGTACTCCGCGAGGTTCGGGATGAACGAGGCGGTGAGGCCCAGGGGCGGCACGCCGACGTTGGCGCTCGACATGGTCTTGGGCGCGCCGATCTGGTAATACGCCGTGCTCGGGATGGACAGGCCGATGTTGGCCTGCGGCGAGACCGACGCCAGCGGGTTGATGTCGTAGGCCACGAAGTAGTCCACCTTCGCGGTCTGGATGATCTGCCCGCCGCCGCCGACGAGGCTCAGGATGGGGATGCGCGCCGGGCCGGACAGGACGGTGCCCGCCGGGAAGTCGAGCGGCAGCGTGCCCTCCTGGGCGCGGTCGCAGTTGGTGTAGCGGTTGCCGGGCAGGTCGATGCCGCGGCAGTAGACGACCTCCTTGAGCAGCTCGTTGGTCTGGTCGTCGCCGAGCACGAGGCGGTTGTCCGCGTCGCCCACGAACGGGTTGTCCGTCGGGAACATCGTGTTGGCCAGGATGCCGGTCACCGGGATGTCCACGCCCGTCAGCGTGCCCGTGGCGTAGAGCGCGACCGCCGTCGGGATGGTCGGGAAGTTGTGGATGACCGTGTTGAGCGGGCTGACCTGGGCGTCGGTGGAGACGTCGAGCAGGCCGTCGTAGTTGGAGTCGAGATAGACGCGCAGGTTCGTCACGTCGGAGGCCTTGTTGCGCTGCTCGAAGAGCGCGTTGTAGCCCGCGCCGGTGATCTTGGTCGAGGGCAGCCAGCGGTCGAGCTTGAGGCCCGTCCACTCCGCCGCGCCGGAGTTCACGCGCAGCGTCATCTTCGCCACGGGCTGGCGCGCGTCGTTCTGCGTCAGCTTCGAGGGGATGGCGTCGGTCGCGATGGTGCCGGAGGTCAGGCCCTGCCGATTCCAGTCCGTGAGGTTGATCTGGTCGGGCGTCGCCTGCACGGGCACGTTGGTCGTGGCGATGATGCCGAAGGGCTTGACCACGCCGTTGCCCGCCAGCGGCACGACGTTGCCGGACTGCAGGGTCATGCCGTGCGTCTGTCCGGCGGCCGCGCCCGCGTCGAAGTCGTAGACCAGGAAGTAGGTGTTCGTCGAGGTCGTGATGGTGCCGTCGAGCGACAACGGGTTCGTGAGCACGAGATTGGCCGTGCGCGTGTCGCCCGGCGGGAAGACCGCCTCGGCCACCTGCTTGTCGATGGTGAAGCCGAACTCGCCGTCGCCCGCCGTGCTCGTCTGGGCGGAGTCCGTGTCGAGGTACAGCCGGATGCGGGTGATGGCCGAGTCCAGGCCGCTGCCCGAGTGCGTGAAGCGGACGCTCGAGATGACGCCGGAGAACGCGTCGGTCCACATCTTGAGCTTCAGGACGCCGACGTTGGGCGTGCCCTGGTTGATGTAGTTGTACGACGAGACGGTCAAAGACGGCGGCTGCCACCAGGCGTTGATGTCCTCGGCCAGGACGTTGATCTGCGCGGGCTCGCGCTCGACCGAGGAGGTCGCCGTGCGCACGGCGAAGTTGTTCGCCGCGATGCCCACGGGCGCGCCGGGCGCGAGCGTGAGGTTGGACGGGCCGACCAACTCCAGGCCGAAGGACTTCGGCAGGTCCTGCCCGGGCGCGAAGACGGAATAGGCGGCCGAGGAGACGCGCGCGGTCACGAAGAAGAACTTGTCCTGGGAGCCGTTGAGCGTGACCTCGCCGCCCGGGAAGGCCGCGTCGAGGAAGGTCTGGCCGAACAGCGCCGAGCCGAAGAACCACGAGCCCGCGCCGTTGTAGGCGCCCGACGCCAGGAACACGTCCGTCAGCGGGTCGAAGCGGCCGTTGGGCGAGTTCGGGTCGTCGCGGTAGAGGCCGAGCTCCGTGATGTAGGTGTTGGCCAAGGTGCCCTCGACGCGGCTCTGCACGCGCATGGAGCGCAGGTCCGCGGTGTAGGGCGCGCCCGTGGGCGAGATGCGCAGGTTCAGGCGCAGCATGGCGATGGGGTCCGGAGAGGCCCCGGTGTTGCCGTCGCCCTGGTTCAAAGTGCGCTTGGTGACGCCCAAGGCGACCTTCAGCGGCGGGATGGGGCCGTTGGGCGGCGGCGTGGACTCGGGCGCCACGTCGGCGGGCGTGACGACCACGCCGGCGAGGACCACGTCGCCGTCCGAGCGCAGCGCGGGATTGGCCGGCAGGCCCGAGCGCGCGCCGTCGTTGGTGTGGCCGTACACGGAGGAGTTCGTCGTGTCGGTGGCGCGGATGTTCAAGTTCTCGACGATCTGGTCCACCACGCCGAAGTTGGTGAACACGCCGCCCTCGCCCGGCGTGAACGCGTGGTAGGTGTTGCCGCTGATGAGGTCCACCAGCGTGACCGTGGCCGTCGAGCCCGAGGAGCCGAAGTTCACCAGGCCGGTGTAGTAGTTGCCGTTCTGGGCGTCGCCCGACGCGGGGTTGCCGAACAGGTCGCGCGCGCGGATGGTCAACACGCCGGGCACGCCGACCTGGAGAGGGTTGGCCGCGGTGTAGGGGTGGTTGACGGTGAGGTAGGTCGCGCGGCCGGGAGTGATCTGATGGACCTGCGCCGTGGAGGCGAACACGGGGGTGCCGCCCAGGTAGGCCTGGGCCATCACCGTGGTGCCGCCGGCGAGCGTGTCCCAGAAGTACATCGGCGCCTGCGACACGCCCGCGCCGCCGGGGATGATGACGTCGAGCTGGCTGGTGAAGATGTTGGTCCAGAAGGCCGACGGCGCGGTCGCGACGATGACCGCGGTCGGGTCGATGCCGGCGTAGACCGTGTCGCGCACGCTGGTGTAGCGGATGATGTAGGTCGAGCCCGAGGAGGTGACGTTGCCGTACTGGTCGAGGAGCTGGGCCGCGACCACGGTGTTGGTCGGCACGCCGACCTCGATCTGGATGGTCGTGCCGGCGACGAGGCGGCGCGGCTGCGTGGCCCAGCCGATCTGCGAGGGCGGCCCGGGGATGACCGAGTAGCTGGCGTAGCCCACGGCCCAGGTCGGGTAGGTGACGCCCAGCGCGGCGAGCGTGTGCGTCGAGCCCGGCGCGGTCAGCAAGGTGTCGATCATGTAGAAGGTCGCCGTCGAGCGGTTGACCGGCAGGTAGGCCACGGCCGTCGAGCTGACGAAGGCGCCCGCCGCCGGCGTCGAGAACTGCACGAGGCCGGCGGAGTCCGTGACGAGCTTGAGCTGGACCGAGCCCAGGCCCAGGTCCTGGCCGGGCAGCAGCGGGGAGGCGTTGCCGTAGTAGTCGCGCGACTCGACCACCATGAGCGACGAGGTCGTGCCCGCGAGCAAGGTCTGCCCCGCGCCCACCGAGAAGGCCAGGCGGTCGATGGTGTCGGGCGCGATGAACACGCGCTGCTGCGCCGAGAACAGGCCCGGGGAGGTGATCTCCAGGACGGGCAAGGTCCCGCCGGAGAGGTCGTAGTTGTTCGACGCCGTCGTGTCGAGGTAATAGAAGGTCGCGTAGTACTGCCCGAGCGGGATGTCCACCGTCGTGGTCGATGCCAGGAACGCGGGCGGGCTCACGCGCGAGCCCTGGGTGGAGTCGCTCGAGCGCGAGAAGCCGACGTAGTCGTTGAGCCGCGACGCCGCGCGCGTCTGCGTCGCGAGCGTGACGACGTAGTTCTGCGTGGAGACCACCGGGTTGGAGAACAGGTCCTGCAGCTGGACCGTGAACCGGGCCAGGGTGGAGCCGAAGTCCACGACGCGGCCGGCGACCTCGGTGCGCTCGGGATTGGCGAAGCCGACCTTCTTGGGCGCGTCCGGGTCCATGCGCAGCGCGTGCGTCAGGGCCAAGGTCGGGCCGGGCAGGTAGAGCTGGACGGTCCACGAACCGGGCCGCCCCCCCTCGGCGGTGTTCGACGACGGGCCGGGGCCGGAGTAGGAGGTCATGCGGCTGTGGAAGCGGAAAGGCGTCTCGGCGCCCGTCTGCCCGTCGGCGATGTTGATCGAGTTGATGAACACGGAGTTGCCCGCGTCGCGGAAGCCGTAGTCGCCGGTCGTGCCGAAGAGGCCCATCGCGTAGCCGCGGCCGGCGTGCACCGTCTTGTCGCCCGCGGCCAGGTCGAGCAGGACCGTGGTCGGACCCTGCCGCGTCACGTTGCCGAAGTCGTCGCGCCGCTGGATGACGTATTGACCGCCGGCGCCGGCCACGTCGTTGATGCCGACGAGCGCGGCGTTTGGCGTGCTGACGAAGACCAGGGAGCTGGGCAGGCCGCCGACGCTGACCAGGTTGCCCGTGATGTTCTTCTTGGCCGCGATGAAGAGGGTCCGGTCCACCGGCGCCGTCATGGTGCCGATCCACACGCGCGCGGAGTCGCCCGCGACCGAGGACACGAAGTAGCGGATGGTCGGGGTGGAGACGCCCACCGCGCCGCTGAGGTCGGAGAGGACGCGCGTGGACAGCCCCACGTTGACCCAGCCGGCGCCGTTGTCCACCTCGAGGTGGCCGGCCGCGCCGACCGCGTCCACGACCTCGACGAACACCGTCTGCGTGGAGGTGATGGGGTTGTCGAAGGAGTCGGTGAGCTGGCCGCGGATGTCGGTGAAGCCGGGGTTGTTGGGGACGAGCGAGCCGACCGAGATGTAGATGTCGTTGATGATGGTCGCGTCGGCCTTGATGGAGTCGGGCGTGCCCGGGGTCACCGTGATGAAGGGGCGCACCGAGAAACCCGCGACCTCGGTGTTGATGCCGGCGGAGGCCGTCTCATGCGCCTCGAGCCAGCGCGAGCCGGCGCGCTTGAGGCGCGCGAAGCTCGTGAGCACGCGCGTGCCCTGGTCGGTCGAGGACGAGAAGGTGACGTTGTTGCTCGGGTTGAACTCCGGGTCCTGGTTGCCGCCGAACAACTCCGCGGTGAAGGTCACGTTCGAGGCGTAGGCGTTGGGCCCGGTGGAAAGCGGGTTGTGGTACTGGTCGTGCACCGAGAGCGCGCCGTTGAAAGCCACGCCCGCCGCCACGGAGGCCGGAAGACCCGACCAGTGCATGTGATGGGCCGGGCCGGGATGGACGGGGAACAGGGCGGAGGACGCCTCGGCCCAGGTCGAGAGCGAGGCGGCGGTGGTCGCCGCGCGGACGCTCCAGGTCGTCGAGGAGGTCAGCGGGGTGATGCCGAAGGTCCAGTTGCCCTGGAACAGCGTCTGCGCCGCGGGCACGGCCGCGGCCGCGTCGGCGGGGAAGTTGAGCAGGACGTTGGGCATGACCGCGGTGGGATTGGAGTCCTGGGTCGGCCCGGCGTTGTCGGTGACCGTATTGAAGAACCGGTCCACGAGCCACACGTCCGCGTTGAAGGAGCCCGCCGGGAACGCGAGGGTGTACGCCGACGCCGCGCCGTCCTTGCCGGCCGCGCCCTCCTGCGGGCCGAGCACGCGACACACCGAGCCCGGCAGGTAGTCGCACTTGCCGGGACGGTAGGTCTCGCCGGGCACGGTCACGAACAGGCCCACGGCGGTGGAGGCGTAGACCTTGAAGTACGGGGAGACGGCCGCCGGCGACTCGGCGCGGCAGACGTTGGACGGGGCGTTGCCCGTGCAGACGAGGTCGGCGGGCAGGCCGCGCACGCCCGCAGTGACGCGCGCCATGCCGGTCTTCGTCACCAAGGTCAGGCCCATCGGCACCGTGCCGCCGGCCAGCGGCACCGTGGCGGAGTCCAGGTCGTATGCGTCGTTGGTGGCGGCGTAGACGAACGGGAAGCCGCCGGCGGAAGTCTGGTTCATCCAGCGGTCCACCAGGTTGACGGTCGCCGTGAACGGCGCGCCCGCCGTTCGCGTGGACACGGCGCCGGACACGCCGCCGTTGGGATAGTCGCCGGACCCGGGCACCGCGGTCTGGCCCGGCAGCAGGACCTGCAAGCCCATCGGCAGGTCGGGGATGACGGTGAAGGTGGAGGACTGCGGATCCGAGGAGAGGCCCGAGGAGCCGAAATCGTCGGCCGACAGGTAGTGGCCCGTCGCCGCGCGACGCAGCGTGACGGTGATGGGCGGCGTGATGCCGGCCAAGGTGTTGATGCCCACGGTGGAGACGAACAGGCCGTACGCGTCGGACGGAGTGTTCACCTTCACGTCGGCCGCGCGCCCGGTGACCAGGTTGAAGAACGCGTCCACGACGCCCACCTGCACCGAGAAGGACGCGCCGGCCTGCTGCTGCGTGGTCACGCCCGTCTTGCCCGTCGGCGAGCCTTGGTCGAACGACTCGCCGGGCAGGCGGACCAGCAGGCGAGAGGGCGTGCCCGGCAGGACGTTGACGGCGGTCGCGGTGTCCTGAGAGACGACGGGGCCGAAGACGGGGACGGTGTTGACCATCTCCGCGCGCAGCAAGGTCGAGCCCGCGCGCTTGAGCGTCACCGAGTAGGTCGCCGAGGTGGTGATGACCTGCGTCGTCGGGATGATGACCGCGAAGGGGTCGTCGGCGACGAGACGGATCTCCTGGCTGGCGCCCGGGACGAGGTTCCAGAAGCCGTCGGTGATGTCCACGACCGCGTTGAAGGTGAAGCCCGCCTGCGTGGTGTAGGCCGCGCCCGTGCGGCCGTTGGTCGTGGAGCCGGGCACGCGCGTCTCCAGCGGCGTGAGCGCGCGCAGACGCGTGGGGTTGTTGGGGTTGAGCGTGAGACCATCGGAGACGCCCGCGGACAACGCGGGGGCGGCCGCGTCGCCGTCGGTCACGGTCAACACGCGCGTGCCGGCGGTGCGCAGGGTCAGGTTGAGCAAGGTCGCCGCGCCGGAGTTCATCACGAAGGAGCCCAACGAAGGCGCGAAGGGGTCGTCGGAGGCGACGGCGATGGCGGTCTGGTTGACGCTCGAGACCACGTTGTAGCGCGCGTCCGTGGCGTAGGCCGTCGGCGTGAAGAACACGCCGGCCGTCGAGATGGCGGGCGCCCCCGTGACGCCGAAGGGCGCGACGGTTTTGCCGGGCACCAAGGTCTGGCCGGGCAGGGCGACGATCAGGCGGTCGGGCGTGTTGGGGATGACGTCGATGTCGGAGACCGTGGAGGTGGAGAGCTTCGGGAACAGGACGTCGTCGTCCACGGCCTCGATGACGAGGTTGCCCGTCGCGGCGCTGGGCAGGACCGCGGTGAACGGCGCCTGGCCGAGCGCGAGGTTCTGCGGCGCGTCCGTGGTCGCGTACGCGTCGTTGGTCAGCAGACGCACCTGGCGGCCGTCCACGGCGCGGTTGTTGTAGAGGTCCACCGCGCGCACGGTGACGGTGTAGGTCTGACCCGCGGTGAGCGTGGAGAGCGCGCCGCTCTTGCCCGTGACCGTGCCTTCGACGAAGGACTCGCCGGGCGCGGTCGCCAGCAGCCCGATGGGCGTGTTGGCCTGGACCGGGATGGAGACGACGGTGTCGGTCGCGTAGGCCGTGCCCGTGGCCAAGGTGTCCGAGGCGCGCAGCTGCAGCCCCGCCTGGCGCGTGACGGGCGGGAAGGAGAAGGTCGTCGTGCCCGCCACCAAGGTGCGCTGGTACGGGTTGGGCGCGAGCGCGCGGCCCTGGATGTTGGCGTCGTTGAGGAAGTCCAGGCGCACCAGCGGCATGACGACGTCGGCGGTCAAGGGGATGAACGGCGTGGTGCCGGCGACCACGTTGAAGAAGGAGTCGGTCACGTTGACGCGGATGGTGGTGGTGACGCCGGCGGTCAAAGTCGCCGGCGCCGCGCCCGTGCGGCCGCCGCTCGTCGGGTTGGAATCGAACGGCGCCCGGCCCGGCGCCGCGACCTGGCCCTCGACGAGCAGCTGCAGCTTGGCGGGCGTGGACCACCACACGCGGAACGGGTCGGGCGTGTAGTAGGTCGAGGTCACCGCGGGCAGCACCGCCGCCTGCACCTGCACGCTGTGGGTGCCGGCCACGACCGGGTGGAAGGCGAACACCGTGGTGCCCAGCGCCAAAGTCTGCGTGTAGGACGAGCTGTGCTGGTCGGGGAACAGGTTGGCGCGCACGGCGAAGGCGACGGAGACGTCCGGGTTGTAGAAGGGGTCCACGGCGTAGACGGTCACGGGGTAGGTCGAGCCGGCGAAGGTCTCCTGCGGCGCGCCGGTCTTGCCGAAAGGCGCGACCGAGAACTTGCCGGGGACCTGGGTCTCGCCGGGCAGCAGCGCGATGAGGCGGTCGGCGGACTGGCCGTTGACGGTCACCGCGCTCGCCGGATTGGAGGCGTTGGGGAAGATGCCCGAGCCCGTGGACTGCACGACCTGGGCGCCCGCCGTGACGAAGGCCCAGTCGAAGGTCGTCGAGCCGGTGAACACCACGGCGCGGTCGTTGCCGGGCGCGAAGGCGCCGTTGTTGGGGTCGGTGTCGGTGACGAACACCGAGGTCGTCGAGTCCAGGAACAAGTTGTAGAAGTCGTCGGTCACCTGCACGCAGTACTTGATGGTCTGGCCCGCGACGAACGCGCGCGCCGCGCCCAGGCGGCCCTCGGAGCCCGGGGTCACCACGCCGGGGCCCGGGCGCTGGCCGGGGCCGCCCGTGCAGGTGGAGTCCGCGTCCGCGATGAGCTGGACGCGGGTCGCGGGGCCGCGGTGCGTCGTGTAGTTGAGCGTGCCGAACAACGCGGGGTTGTCCGTCTGCTGGACGCGCAAGGTGCGGGCGCCCGCCTTGCGCATGCGGATGGTGAAGGTGTGGGCGCCGTTGTCGCCGCCGAGGCCCGTGGTGAAGGTGTAGGTCGAGGGCAGGCCGTGCAGGCTGTCGGAGACGGCGTCGTCGTCCATGCTCTCGGGGCCGCCCGAGCCGTCCACCATCGCGAAGTTGACCTGGCCGCTGTAGCTCGACGCCACGCCGCCCGCGCCGCCCGGCCCGTCGCGCGCGGTGACCGTGATCTGCACGTCGTTGCCCACGGTGTGCGGGTTGGACGAGACGACGATGGAGAAGCTTTGCGCGATGCCCGAGATGAAGAAACGCGGGCCCGAGGCGATGACGCTCTGCAGGTTGCCGGCGTTGTCGCGCACGCGCGACCAGGTGATGTAGGGGTCGCCGCGCACCCAGCAGGGGACGCCCAGCGGGTTGGGCGCCGGGCAGGCCAGGTTCGGGTACTGCCAGTTGCCGAAGTTGTCCTGGAAAGACGCCGCGATCCACGGCGGGCTGGCCACGAGCGGGGCCGCCGCCGTCCAGGTGGAGCCGTCCCAGAAGTAGCCGGTGTCGTCCCAACCGCCGAAGAGGATGGGGCCGCCGGTGACCAGCGGCGCGGTGTCGCGGAAGACCATGAGCTCGGGCGCGGCCTGGTGCCAACCCAAGGTCGGCGCGACGCCGGAGCCCGTGCCGTTGATGCCGGAGGTGAAGCCCGGGTCCGAGGAGTTGCCCAGGACGACCTTGGTGTCGTCGTAGGTCGTCAAGTTGGAGGGGTTGGTGACGCTCGAGACCGGCTCGGCCGTCTCGAAGAGGAAACGCGCCGCGCCGGCGGCGGTCTGGTTGTTGCCGACCGAGTCGGTCGCCGACGAACGCACGACGTAGTGGCGCGAGGGCGTGTAGGCCAACGCGCCGTTGGTGAAGGTCCACGAGGTCGGGAAGAGATTGGCCGGCAGCACGGGCAGCCACACCTGCGGGCCGACGGCGAAAACCGTGCCGTCGAACCAGCGGTTGGTCTCCTCCTCGTAGATGGACACGGCGACGGCGGACACCGTGCTGTCCGCGTCGGTGGAGGTGCCCGAGAGCGTGGTGAGGCTGTTGTAGGCCGAGTCGGGGATGGGCGCGGTCGGGCCGGAGGTCGGCGGCGCGTTGTCGAAGCGGAAGGTCCGCGTGGACAGGCTCGTCTGCTGGTTGCCCGACGCGTCCACGGCCAAGGTCGTGATGAAGAAGGTCTTGCCGTTGAAGGTGTCGTGCGTGCCCTCGCGCCACGCGAAGTTCAGCGTGCCGGGGTTGGCGAAGTCGGGGTTCTGCGCGGAATCGTAGGCCCAGGGGTTGCTCGTGCCGAACGGCCCGGCGGCGCCCGCGACGGAGTAGAAATCGTTGGGGTTGCCGGCGCTCCAGTGCGGCGCGGCGGGGCTCCAGTAGTAGGTCGTGGGCCCGGTGACGTACCACATCTTGACCTTCACGTCGGCGACGTTCGAGGTCACGTCGGACGAGGTGCCCGCGATGACGTTCATGGACGAGAAGGTCACGCCGTCGGTCGCCGGGTAGGTGATGGCCGAGAGCGGCCTCGTCGCGTCGAAGCTGAAGGTGGACGCCGCGTAGGAGAAGTTGCCCGCCGCGTCGGTGACGCGCGTCTCCAACCGCAGCTGCGCGTTGCGGTCGGGCCAGGCCACCAAAGACGAATCGTAGCGCCAGGTGAACAGGCCCGCGGCGCTCGTGGAATCGAGCGCCACGTTCCACAGGTCCGGGAAACCCGGGAAGCCGGAGTTGACCCAGCCCGTGCCGTCCACCCAGTACTGGTTGAGCGCTATGTCGTGCACGCGCACCGCGGGGAAACCCACGTTGAACGCGCCGGGCGCGGAGTCCTGGGCCGTGCCGGTGACCAGCGGCAGCGAGGCGTAACGCGCGCCGTTGGCCGGCAGCACGACGCCCGCGACGGGCGAGGACACGTCGAAGCGGAAGATGTTCGTGGTCAGCGCGGTCTGCGTGTTGGCCGCGAAGTCGAAGGCGCGCGAGGCGATGTCGTAACGCTCGCCGTCCTGCAGGCCCGAGGGCAGGTTGTTGGGCGGCGGCAGCTGGGTCGCCTTGGTCCACGGAGAGCCCGCGGCCGCCGTCAGCCAGGAGGCCTCGTTGGAGCAGTTCGCCGACCACGCGCCGCCGTTCCAGCAGATGTTGTCGGAGACGCGTTTGATCTGGACCTGCGTGCCGGCCACGCCCGAGGCCGCGCCACCGGCGTCGGAAGCCGTGCCGCCGATGCTGGGCAAGGTCTTGCCGTAGGAATTGTCGGCGGGCGTGGTGACGCCCGAGGCGGGCACCGAGGTGTCCCACTTGATGGTGTTGGCCGCGCCGATGCCCTCCAGGCCCGTGGCCCCGACGGCCTTGGGCAGGATGTTGTAGTTGCGGCCCGTCGAGGCGGGGAGCGCCGGAGGCGTCGCGGTGAAGGTGTAGTTGGGCAGCGAGCCCGACAGGACGGTCGGTCGCCACACCGCCGCGGTCGCCGAGAAGGTGCCGGTCAGGTTGTCGTACCACATGCCGGTGTCGGCTTCCTGGTAGGCCACCGACGCCGCGGCCACGCCGAAGGTCTCGGACGCGGTTCCGGCCACGCCGAAGGCCGTGTTGCGGTTGCCGCCGACGGCGGGCAAGGACGGCGGCTGGGTCAGCGCGACGGAGGGCAGGCTGGTGTTGAACGCGAAGGTCACCGTCGAGATCTGCGCGGCCGAGCTGAGGTTGCCCGCGGGCACGGCGTTGTCGCGCGCGCGCACCCACACGCGGTAGGTGAACTGGGTCGTCAGCGGCGGCGCGTCGAACTGCCAGACCCCGCCGAGGAAGGAGCCGTTGCGGTCGCCGCCGGTGATGGGGTACCAGATGGGGCAGCCCGACAGCGTGAAGGTGCCGCCGGCCACGGCGCCGTTCCAGCAGCCCGCGTTCGGGCTCAGCTCGCCGATGGCGACCTCGATCTGGGAGGCGGCGCTGACGCCGGCCAACGCGTCCACCGCCGTGCCGCGGATAACGGAGAGGCTCGCCAGCACCGAGCCGTCGGTCGGCGCCTGGAAACCCACGGCGGGTCCGACGAGGTCCACGGTGAAGGTGGACGCGCGCGCCGGGTTGAAGAACGCCTCGGCGTTGCCGCCCGAGAAGGAGTCGTCGAGGCCGGAGGTCGTCGCGTAGTACGACGACCCGTGCTGCAGGCCCGTCGGCAGATTATTGGCCGCCGGCAGGTTGCTGACGAGGGTCCAGCTCGTCTGGTGCACGAGGACGCCCTCGCTGTTGGTCATCTGCGCGGCGCCCGGCACCCAGCTCGCGCTGTCCCAGCGCCAGCCGTCGGAGAGGCGCACGAGTTGCAGGCGCACGTCGGTGACGACGCCCGGGTTGGAGCCGGCCACGTCATTGGCCGTGCCGGACATGGTCGCCAGCGAGGAGATGGTGCTGAAGGCCACCGGCAGGCGCGTGTCGGTCACCGGCGGGTCCGTGTCGTAGATGACCGTCTGCGAGGAGTAGGTCGTCGCGTAGGTGCCCGCCTTGTTGCGCGAGCGCGCCTCGATGCGGTACTGGGTGCCGCTCTGGAACGGCGTGCCGCTCGACAAGGTCCAGCTCGTCCACAACGGCGCCGAGACCGAGGCGGCCTGCAGCCACGCCGTGTCGGCGGCGGCGGGCAGGATGTCGAAGAAGCCCGTGCCGTGGTTGTAGTAACGCGTCAGCCCCGTCTGTTGGAGGATGCGGACCTGGACCTGGTCGAGCGCCGTGGGCACGGCGTCGGACGCCGTGCCCGCGAGCGTGGTGAGGTCGCGGTGACGCGGCTGCGCGGGATAGGTCACGCCCACGACGGGCACGGCCGTGTTGTAGGTGAAGGTCACCGAGCTCGTGCCGGCGACGAAGGCGGTCTGCTCGTTGCCCGCCGCGTCGGTCGCGCGCGCGGCGACGAGGTAGCTCACGCCCGTGGCATAGGGGTTGGGGCTCGCCGTGAAGGTCCAGGCGCCGGGCGCGCCGAAAGCGGGGATGAAGTTGGGGCAGGGAGCGGTGAAGCCGCCGCCGTAGACGTAACACAAGCCCGTGCCCAACCGCTCGATGGACACGGACACGGTCGAGACACCCGCGGCCGCGAGCGAGCCCGCGCCGTCAGGGTCGGGGTCCGAGGAGGAGCCCGTGAAGGCGAAGTTGGCGCTCTTGAAGCCGCCCTGCACGGGGTCGCTCACGGTCGCGACCGGCAAGGACGAATCGAACAGGAAGCCGAAGTTCTGGACGCGGTTGTTGCCGGCGCGGTCGGTGGCCGAGGAGCGCAACAGGTAAGCCTGGCCGTCCACGAGGCCCGGGTAGGTCCAGCCCCAGGTGTCGGTGCCGCCGAAGGCGTAGGCGCTCGTCGCGAAGAACACGGGGTCGGCGGCGGTGAAGGTCGCGCCGTTGTACCAATGGCCCGCGCCCGCGCCCGAGGACAGCGCCAGGCCGAGGCGGTCGATGCCCGAAGGCGCGTCGAACGCCGTGCCCGCGATGGAGGCCAGCAGCGGGCTCAGCGCGCCCGCGGACACGGGCGCGCTCACGCCCGCGGTGGGCACGATGACGTCGTAGGTGAACGAGGCCGAGGAGAGCGCCGTCTGGGCCACGGACGCCAGGTCGGTGGCCGAGGAGCGCACGATGTACTGATGCGCCTGCGTCCAGGGCTGGACCGCGAACGGGAAGGACCAAGTCGCCGTCGAACCCTTCGCGCCGAACCACGCCGGGCAGGCCGCGGTGAAGGTGTTGAGAGCGGAGTCGTAGCAGTTGGGCGAGGCGATGGAGGCGTCCTGGATGGAGAGCTGCACCGTGGAGACCGCGATGTTGTCGCCCGAGACGCCCGACACCGAGGGCACGGAGTTGCGGAAGGCGCCTTCGACGGGCGAGAGCACCGCGGCGAAGGGCGGCGTCACGTCGTAGGTGAAAGTCGAGCCGCGCGGCGACTCGAAGAGCTCGGCGTTCCCCCCGCCCGCGGCGTCGTCTATGCCGGAGGTGGTCAGGTAATACGAGGCGCCGGAGGTCATGTCGAGCGCGGTGGGCAAGTTGACGGCGGCCACGCTCCAAGTCGGGGCCGCGGGCGTGACGCCCTGCGGGCCCGCCATGGTCTGCAGAGCGGCCTGCCAGGTGCCCGCGCCGGGAGCGCCGTCCCAGGTGTAGCCGTCGGAGAGGCGCTTGAAGCGCAGGCGCATGACCGGCACCGCGCCGGGGTTGCCCGCAGGCAGGTCCGAGACAGTGCCGTTGACCGCGGTGAGCGCGTTGATGACGGCGCCGTCGCCCGGCGTGGTCACGCCGCTCTGCGGCGCCAGGTTGTCGTAGACCACCACCACGCTGGAGTAGGGCACCGCGTAGGTGCCGGCGCCGTTCTCGGAACGCGCGACGAGGGTGTAGGTGGAGCCGTTGACGAAGGGCACGGCGCTGGAGGCCGACCAGTTCAGCCACGAGCCCGCGTGCGTGGCGTTGAACCAGGCCAGGTCCCCGTCGGGCTGGTTGAAGGCCAGGCCCGACGCCGGGTTGGCGAACTGGCTGCCCGCCTCGCTGAACACGCGCAACTGGACGCGCCGCACGAAGTTGGGCGCCGTCGCCGCGGCGGTGCCCGCGATGGTCGCCAAGGTCAACTGGCCGTGGCGCGCGGGCGGGTTGGTCGGCGCGGTGACGCCCACGAGCGGGCGGGTGGAGTCGAAGCCGAAGTTGATGGCGGCCGCGGGCGTCTCGACGTTGCCCGTCGGCCCACCGAACGCGCGGTCCTCGGCGAACACGTCGAGGGTGTAGGTCAGGCCGTCCATCCAGGTCAAGGTCGGCGTGCTGGACTGGTAGCTCCAGGAGTTGGAGGCGGGCAGGTAGACGGCGGTGCTCGCGGTGACCGCGGCCACCCAGGTGCTGACCAGGTGGTCCCAGTAGAAGTTGTTGTCCAGGCGGCGCAGGCGGAAACGCACGCCGTTGGTCAGCTTCACGCCCGCGCCCACGCTGGTCGCCAGGAAGTCGGTCGTGCCGCCGCCCAAGGTGGGGTAGGTGGAGACGAAGGTCCCGTTGACGGGGAAGCTCACCGAGGAGGTCGGCGAGGACAAGTCGATGTAGAAGTTCACCTGCGGCGGCGCGACTTCATCGATGCCGGCGAGGTTGACGCCGGTGGTCTTGACGGTGAAGGAAGTGTTGTTGAGCGTCGCCCAGCTCGGGAGGACCTCGCCGGGCGGCGGGTAGCCCCAGTTGCCGGCCGACGGGAACAAGGTGCGCGTCGCGGTCGCGGCGCTGACCGTGCAGTCCACCCAGCCGAAGGCCGCGTCGCCCCAGCACAGGTTGCCCGCGCCGTCGAGACGGCGCAGCTCGAACTTGATGGTGACCGTGTTGGCGTTGGCCGTGCCCTGCATGCCGTTGAGCTGGTTGTAGCGCGTGAGGCTCGCCGGCGCGGTGATGGCCGTGACGGCCGGCGGCGGCTGGAACTGCAGACGGCGGCGGCCCGGGGTGCCCATGGACGGCAGCGGGAACTGCGTGTTGCCCGCGTTGTCCACCGCGCTCGAGATCAGGATGTAGAACGAGAGGTTGCGCAGGTTCGAGTCCAAAGACGCCGAGGAGAACGCCCACTCGGCCGTGCCCGGGTTCCACACCGCCTGGTTCCAGATGGGCGGGCCGCTGGGCGGGCCCCAGGCGCCGCCCGCGGCGTCCCAGTATTTGCCGGCGTTCGGGTCGCCGGGGTTGGTCGCGTCGTTCTGGATGCTGAGGTAGACGAAGCGGACCGCCGAAGAGGAGGCGTTGACGAGCGGGTCGGTCGCGGTGCCCGTGATGGACGCCAACGAGGTCGTCGTCGCGTCGTCGGGACCCGGCGGGAACACGACGCCGGAGGTCGGCGCGGTGCCGTCGAAGGTGATGGTGGACACAGCCGAGAAGTAGTTCGGGAACGCGCCCGCGTTGCCGGCCTGGTCGGTGGCGATGACGCGCACGGCGTATTGGCGGCCGTTGGGCGAGGGGTCGTCGGCCACGCGGCTGATGTTGGCGCCGACGGGGAAGTTCGTCACGACCCAGGAGCTCTGGTGCGTGGTCGCGGGGAAGCTCACGGGGATGCTCTGCCAGTTCGTCCCGTTCCACCAGCGGCAGGAGCCGCCGCAGTTGGGCACGGGGTGCGCCGGGACGGTGAGGTCCGAGACGTCCTCGATCTGGATCAGGACCTGGGAGAGGCCGGAGGTGATGCCGCCGCCCACCACCGGCTCGGTGAAGGAGCCCGAGGAGAGGCTCAGCGTGTTCGTGCTCACGAAGGGACGGTCCGGGCGCAGGATGGTCGCCGTGGGAGTGGAGCGGTCCATCACGAAGGTCGTCGTGGAGTAAACGGGGTCGGTGAACGCGAACAGGTCGCGGGAACGCGCCACGACGCGGTAGCGCCAGCCGTCCTCGAACGCGCCCTCGGGCAGGCTCGCGGGCTGGCTCTGGAACGGGACGATGGTCTGCGCCCCGCCGAGCAAGGTCGTGGGCACGTTGAAGCCCTGGTCGCCGCCGACCCAGGAGATGAGGTCCCAGTAGAAACGCGTCCCCACCGAGTTCTCGCGCGACACGGCCAGCTGGACCTGGGCCATGCCGATGCCCGGCGTGCCCGCGGTGCTCTGGTCATCGGCCGTGCCCGCGATGGGCGTGGCCCCGGCGGTCAGCGAGGAGTTGTTCGCGGGATGGGTGAAGCCCGAGACCGGCGCGAAGAAGTCGACGCGCAGGTCGTGGCCCGGCGTGACCGGCTCGGCCCCGCCGCGGTTCTCGTTGCCCGCGCCGTCGATGCCGCGCGCGTAGAAGGTGTAGGTGCGCGGCTGGGCGCGCGAAGCGATGTCGGCCGAGAGGGCGGCGTCGACGAAGGTCCACGACGAGACGTGGACCTGCGCGGGGCGCCAGGAGGCGCCGCTGAAGCCCGCGAACGCGGTCCCGTTCCACCAGTTGAGCGTCAGGTTCTCGCGCACGGCCACGAACATCTGGGCCAAGGTCGAGGTGCCCTCGGCGTAGGTGCCCGAAGAGAGGACGAAGGCGGTGGCGTAGGAGTCGTCGACGGGCGTGGAGATGGTCGTCGTGGGCGCCTGCGCGTCGTAGCGGAACTGGTAGGAGATCTCCGGGCTCTCCTGGTTGCCGGTCTTGTCCACCGAGCGCAGGGTGACGGTGTAGAGCTCGTTGTCCTGCCACGACGGCAGCACGTCTCCCGCGGGGCTCGACGGCGGGTACTGCCAGGCCGCGGGATCGGCCGTCGTCGTGGACACGCGGCGGTAGTTGACCACGGGCGTGAACACCGTGCTCCCGTCCCAGTAGTCGCCGTCGGACTCGCGGATGGCCATCTCCACCCGCAGCAGGCCGGACTTGACGCCCGCCCCGTTGAACCAGTCCACGGCCGTGCCGGAGAGCACGGTGGGCTGCCCCAACGGGTAGTAGGGCTGGCCGGGCACAGCGATGGTCGTCGAGGGCTTGTTCACGTCGTATTTGAAGCTCACCACGGGCGAGACGGCGCTCTGATTGCCCGCCAGGTCGAAGGCGCGCGCCGTGAGCAGGTACTGCTTGTTGTCGATCCAGGTCGGCGCGGCGAAGGTCCAGGGGTTGGTGGCGTTGACGACGAGGTAGGTCGAGGCCGCGACGACCCAAGCCGAGCCGTCCCACTTCAGGTTGTCGGTGGTGTCCTCGATCTGCACCTCGACGCGCTGGGTGCCCGCCGGCGCGTCGTTGGTGCCGCCGCGCAGCGTCACCAGCGGGCGCCCCGCGCCGTAGTCGGGCATGGACACCATCGGCGTGGAGATGCTCACCGTCGGGCCGACGCGGTCGAGGACGACGTGGCTGGTCGTCGGCGTCTCGAGGTTGCCCGCGTTGTCGCGCGCCTGGATGGCCAGGCCGTACGAAGTGCCGTCGACCTCCGTGATGGTCGGCGCGGAGTGGCCGGGGATGGTGCCCGGATAGGTCCAGGCGACGGTGCCCGTCGAGCCGGTGAGCTGGACGGGCAGCTGGGTCTGCACGCCGGCGCCGCCCCAGCCCGAGCCGGTCCAGTAATGGCTCGACACGCCCGCCACGTACCACACGCGCAGGTAATAGGTGTTGGCCAGCGACAGGTCGGCGTTCGAGGTGCCCGAGATGGCGTCGAGGTTCTGGATGAACGAGGCCGCGGGCGGGTTGCTCACCACGGAGACCGGCGGGGTGTCGTCGACGATGAAAGACACCAGGCTGACGCCGGGCGTGAAGGTCGTGCCCTGGTTGCCGACGATGGCGCCGGAGGCGTTGCGCGCGCGGTCGCGGGCGCGCGCCTTCGCGTGATACTGCCGGTCGCCGACCCAATCCGCGCCGCTGAAGAACTGGCGCCAGGAGTCGGTCGCCGTCGCGACCTGCCATGAGGCCGACTCCACGGTGTTGGACGAGAACTTGGTGCCGTTGGACGAGGGCGGCAGGTTGATGACGCCGGTGTAGTAGTAGCTGGTGTTGCCGAGCAGGTACCACATCACGGTCTCGACACCCTGCAGGGCGTCGGCGAAGGGGTATAGACCCACCTCCGCGTCGGCGGCCGTGCCGGTGATGGCCGAGCCGCCGGTCAGGGCGGTGGAGCGGTAGGCCTGGCCGGACACGGGCTGGGTGAAGCCGGCCAGCGGGGCCGCCTTGTCGATGAACACGACCCGGCTCGACGCGGGCACGGAGTAGAGGCCCTGGAGGTTCCCGGCGAGGTCGCGCGCGCGCGCGGTCAGGCGGTAGCCCTTGCCCGAGACCAGCGCGCCGGTGAGGCTCGCGTTGGCGTAGCTCCACGGAGCGGTCCCGACGACCGCGTTGAACGACGAGAGGCTCTGGTTGAACGCGCCGCCGTCGGACCAGTACTGATCGTTGTGCGGCTCGTAGATCTCGAGCTCGACGGCCGCGACGTCGGACTTCAGGTTCGAGCCGTAGACGCCGTCCGGGTCGAAGGAGGTGCCGGCGATGGTGTCCAGGCTCAGGTAGACCTGGCCCGAAGACGGCTGCACGAACAGGCCCACCGGCGTCGAGGTGTCGAAGACGAAGGTGAAGTTCGCCATCGAGGCCTCGACGGTCTGGTCGTTGAGCGCCTTGTCCGAGGCGTGCGCGTACACGGTGTAGTCGGCGCCGTCGAGCAGCGCGCCGTTGGCGAGCGTCGTCGTGCTGAAGGTGAACAAGGTCGTGCCGCCGAAAGTGCCGGGGCCGAACTCCGCCACGCCGGCCTGGAAAGCGGAGCCGTTCCAGTAACGGTTGTCGGAGTTGCTCTTGAGGCGGAACTTCACGCCCGACTGCGCGATGGACTGCGCGACCACCGCCCCGGGGTCGGTCGCGGTGCCGGCGAGCGCCGGCAGGACGCTCAAGCAGGCGCCCGCGCCGGCGCACGGCGCGCCGCTGGGCGAGGTGACGGCGGTCAGCGGCGTGATGCGGTCGAAGATGAAGGTCCGCGAGTCGGTGTTGCCGGGGATGCCGGAGGCGTTGATGGCCGTCGCCGCGACGCTGTAGGACGCGTTGGCCACGGCGTAGGGGCTCGTCAGCGACTGGCTCCAGTTCTGCGGGGAGCCGGGCAGGACGTTGACCTGGTTGACGACGAGCGCGTCGCCCCAGCTCGTCGTCGCCTCGGTCCAGTAGCTGGCGGGCTCGGTGAGGCGCCGCAAGACCAGCTCGACGCCGTTGGCCAGGCGCATGTTCACGCCGGTGCCGATGATGGTGTTGACGGACGCGGCGGAGTTGGGGCCGTAGTGCTGCAGGTCCGGCGGCGCGGGCTGGGTCAAGGTCAGCGTCGCGTCGGGCGACTGCAGGTAGAAACGCACGTCGAAGGAGCCGTGGGGCGCCTCGGCGTTCCCGACGGCATCCACGGCGCGCGCCGTGACGGTGTAGGTCGAGCGGTTGTCCCAGGCCGTGGTCGTCGCGTCGTAGATCCACTGGCGCACGCCCGGGGACACTACGGCGCCCACGACGCCGGAGGAGAGCTCGACGGGAGAGGCCTGCCAGGCGTAGCCGTTCCAGTATTGCCCGATGTGGCAGGTGCCCCCGGAGCAGGCCTCCTCGAAGATGGTCAGGCGCACGACCGCGGGCTGACCCGGGGCCGTGTCGGAGGCGGTGCCGTAGATGGCGGTCGCGCCCGCGTTGTAGCCGACCGGCGCCGTGGCGATGGACACGGGCGGCGTGGTGTCGAAGACGAAGGTGTTCGTGGAGAGCGCGACCTCCTGGTTGGTCGCGCGGTCCATGGCCCGAGAGACCACCTTATAGACGCGGTTGGAGGTCAGCGCGCCCGTGGGCAGCGCGAAGGACCAGGTTCCCGAGGAGGTGCCGACGAAGGTCGCCGTGGACCACACCGGCGAACCCGACGCGAACGCGGTCCCCGTCCACCAGGTCGTGGTGACGTCGATCTCGGCCACGGCGACGGTCACGCTCGAGGCCAGGAAGCCGGCCTCGAACTCGCGGGTGCCCGGCGCGCAAAGGCCGGGGTAAAAGGCGCAGAAGCGGTCTTCGGCGGTGCCCACGACGGTGACGGCCGCCGAGCTCACGAAGCCGCCGTCGGCGGGCCAGCTCACGCGCGAGACGGGCGTCGAGAGGTCCACGACGAAGGTGTAGGTGGAGTAGGCGGTCTCGACGTTGGTGGCGGTGTCGAAACCCTGAGGGTTGACCGCGTAGCGGTAGCCGTCCTCGAAAGCGCCCGCGAAGTTGGAGAAGGACCAGGGGTTGAGGCCCACGCGGCTCGTGGCCAGGAAGCCCGGGTCCGCCCCCCACGAGCCGCCGAAGAGGTCCCAATAGGTGCCGTCGGACTTGCGGATCTTCAGGCGCACGTCGTTGACGCCGCTGGGGCTGAAGCCCGGGTCCGCGGCCGTGCCGGTGACGGTCGCCGGCGCGATGGCGCTGTAGAGCGGCGGGTAGGTCACGCGCGTGGTCGGCGCGGTGTTGTCGTAGTTGAACACGCGCGCGGGCGTGCCGTCCGCGTTGAGGTCCGCGTCGAGTTGGCCGTTGCTGGGCGTGGCGCTCGCGTTGCCCGCGCGGTCGAAGGCCCGCACCCAGACGCGGAAGGCGTGCGCGTCGGCGTTGACCAGCGGCGGGAAGGCGAGGTTCCAGTTGGCCAGGCCGGTGACGGTGCGCCACTGCGAGTATTTGGCGGGCGAGCTGTCCCAGTCCGTCGCGATGACGCCGGTGACCGAGCCGTTCCAGTAGGACTGGTCGTCGAGCTTGAGCAGGATCTGGACGGTCTGCAGGCCCGACGCGCCGGTGAGCTCGTCGTTGGCCGTGCCGAGAAGTTGGCCGAGCGAGGCCGCGTTGAGATACACCGAGTTCCCCGGGGCCGTGATGGTGGCCGTGGGGATGGCCGTGTCGTAGCGGAAGGCCGCGCCCGCGTCGACGGCGGCGGGGTTGAGCTGGCGGTTGCTCGCCTGGTCGAGGGCGACGGTCACGGCGCGGTAGGTCGCGCTCGACTCGAGCATGCCCGCGGGCACGGCCGTGGACCAGGCCAGGGAGGTGATGCCCTGCACGGGCGTGCTGGAGACCTGGGTCCAGGCCGGGCTCGGCGGCGGAGGCGGCGGGTCGGAGATGCCCGGGTCGAAGGAGGCGGTGCCCCAGTTCCACCAGCCCACGGGCGCCGCGCCGCCTTCGGTGTGGCGCACGGCGAGGTAGGCGCGCAGCACGCCGGAGACGCCCGCGCCGGTCTCCAGGTACTGGCCCGAGAACTGCGGCAGGGCGTTGACGCTGCCGCCGTTGGCGGGCACGGCGACCGTGGAGGTCGGACGGCTGACGTCGTATTTGAAGACCTGCGTCTGGCCGGCCGCCGAGCCCGTGGGCAGCAGGCCGACGGAGAAGTTGACGGTGTTGCTCGCCACGTCGCGCGCGTAGACGAAGACGGTGTAGTTCACCCCGTCGGCGAGTTGGGCCTGCAGCTCGGGCGCGGAGTAGTCCCAGGTCGCGTGGCCGGCGCGGTAGACCTGGCTCGACCAGTGGATGGTCGACAAGCTCACCGAGAAGGTGCGCGTGGCCTCGCTCCACCACAGGTCCTGGGCCGCTCCGGAGGCGATGGCGACCCACACCTCTCTGACGCCCGAGGGCACGGCGCCGGGGTCGCCCACCGAGCCCCAGGTGTGCGTGCTCAGACGCGTGGACTCCGCGTTGTTGGAGTAGGGCGGCAGCGACGGGGGCGGGACGGGGAAAGCGATGGAAAGCGTGGGCGCGGTGTCGTCGTAGCGGAAGGTGTGGTCGCCGCCGCCCGGGGCCGCGCGCACGTTGCCCGCGCGGTCGGTCACGCGCAGGTAGAGGCGGTACTGCTGGTCGTTGGAGAACGCGCCGGCGAGGTCGTCGTAGCTCCAGGGCTGCACGCCCGCCGTGCCGGAGATGGTCGCCGTCGAATAGTGGTCGTTGAGCGCCGTCCACGAGGAGCCCGTCCAGTCCTCGTCGGGGCCGCCGCCCACGCGCTGGATGCGCAGCTCGACCTTGGAGAGGCCGGCCAGGTCGGCGTCCGCCGTGCCGCTGATGAGCGCCAGCGCCGAGACGTTGGCGCCCACGGGAGCGGTGAGGCCGACCGTCGGATTGGTGTCGTCGACCACGAAGTCCACGATGTCGGTGCCCACGGTAGCGGGAACGCTGACGTTGCCCGACACGGTGCCGTCTTTGAGGAAGGTCGCGTCCTCGGCGCGCGCCTCGAGCCGGTATGCCGTCGCCGTGCCCAGCCAGCTGATCGCGCCGATGGAGGTCCACAAGGTGTCCGTCGCCGGGAACCAACCGGAGTTGCTCACGCCGGTGCCCGAGGAGAACTGGGTCGTCTGCCAGTACCAGGTGTCGGCGCCGGCCGTGTAGGAGAGCCGGATGTCCACGCGCCGGATGCCGGCGTTGAACGGCGCGCCCGGATCCGTCGCGGTGCCCGAGAACGGGTTGGTCACGCCGGAGAGCTGGCTGCCGCGGTAGGCGTCCCCGTGGACCGGGAAGGCGATGACGGCCGAAGGCGCGACGGCGTCGAACAGGAAGGTCCGCGAGGAGACGCCCGCGACGAAGGAGGCCTGGGAGTTGCCGGCCACGTCCGCCGCGCGAGACAGGATGGTGTAGTAGGTGCTGAAAGTGGCCAGAGCCGAGTTGAGGTCCGCGTTGGTCAAGGACCAGTCGGCCGCGGGCGTGCTGGAGGTCGCGATCCAGTACGGGCAGGTCTCGGTGAAGAACAAAGTGCCCGGGTTGTAGCACAACCCGTTGCGCAGCGAGCGCACGGACGCGCTGATGGCGTGCACGAGGAAGTCGTCGTTGGCCGTGCCCGCGATCTGCGGCGAGCCCAAGGTCCGCAGCGGCGTGGCGCCGTTGGGCAAGGTGATGCCGGAGGTGGGCGCGGTCACGTCCCAGGTGAAGGCGCGGTTGACGGTGACGCCGTTGCCCGCGCGGTCCTTGGCGATGAGGGTCGCGGTGTAGGCGCGGCCGGGCTCGAAGGCCGTGGAGTCGGTGAAGCTCGCGTGCGTGACCGCGTAGGTGTTGGACGGCAAAGCGCCCACGTTCGGGACGAGACAGGTCGCGTCCACCGAGGTGAGACAATCCGACGCCGAGGCGGTGAAGGTGGAGACCGTCGGGTTCCAGTACTGCGGGCCGACCTCGGTGCGCTGCAGGCGGAAATAAACGGTCTTGACCGCGCCCACCAGGGCGTCGGCGTCGTCGCTCGCCGTGCCCGACAGCGCGGGCAAGGAGCGCTTGAAGGCGACGTCGGGCATGGTGACGCCGGCCAGCGGGACGCCGTCGTCGATGTGGTACTCGCGCGGGCCCTTGGGCGGCGCCTCGGGGCCGGGCGTGGCGCGCGACTCGATCTGGTACTTGTTGAGGCTGGTGTAGCTCGCGGGGTAGATGCTGAACGCCCAGTCGCGCCCGGCCAACGGCGTCGAGACCCAGATGTTGAGCGCGCCGGGCTGCCAGACGGAGCCGTCCCAGGTCTGGGGCGCGCCGGTGATGTCCTGGACGCGGATCTGCACCCCGGTGGCGGCCTCGTTGACCGTGCCCGAGAGCGTCGCCAAGGTCGCGCGGAAGTGCGGCGTGGTCGCGTCGGGCTTGAGGATCTGCGAGGCCGGGCTCGGCGCGGTGAAGGCGATGCGGTTGGTGCCGTTGGCCGGCGCGGACGGGCGGTCCTGGATGTTGGAGGCGTTGTCGTCGGGCGCCGACAAGACGTGGTAGGTGACGCCCGCCGCGAAGGTCGGCGAGGAGGCTCCGGTCGCCGTCCAGTTGACCGGGCTGCCGTTGTCGGTGGTCACGGACACCCAGTAGTTCGACGCGAGGCTCGGAGCCTCCGGGGGCACCGCCGCGTCGGGCAGGTCGAAGAGCAAGGTCGTCTTGTTCCACCAGTTGGCCGGGGAGGCGCGGTAATAGGCCACGAACACGCGGCGCACGCCCGCCAGGCCGGTGTCCGTCGCCGTGCCGGTGATGGCCGTGACGGACTCGGGCGAGGAGCCGTTGGTCGGGAAGGTCACCACCGAGGTCGGCTTCGCGAAGTCGGCGGAGAAGGTGATGCTCGAATAAGTGACCTGCAAACCCGTCGCGCGGTCGATGGCCCGGGCCTGCGCCTCGTAGGTCAGGCCCGAGGTCCAGGCGGCCGAGCTCAAGGTGAAAGTCCACGGGCCCGTGCCGGAGACGGTCGCGTTGTTCCAGATTTCAGGGCCGCCCGCGACCCAGGAGCCGTTGGGGCCGGCCGAGAGGTCCAGGTAGAAGCCGTCGGAGGGCCGGCGCACGCGCACCTGCACGAAGTCCACGACGCCCGCGCCGGTGTCCACGGCGTTGCCCGACACCAGCCCGGACTGGGAGATGAAGCCGCCGTTGGAGGGCGAGGTGATGGTCGCGGTGGGCCGATAGGTGTCGTAGACGAAGGGCGCCGTGGACCACTGGATGACCGAGACGTTGCCGGCCTGGTCCACGGCCTGGGAGCGCAGATCGTAGGCCGTGTTGTCGGTCCACTCCGCCAGCGGGGGCATGTTGAAGACCCAGTTCTCGCTGTCGGAATCGTAGGTCCCGTCTTGCGCCGCGGCGGAGGGCCAGGGGTTGGGCTCGGTAGCCGACCAGGCCAGGCCCGTCCAGTAGTCCGTCGTCGCGCCGATGAAGCGGCGCAGGTTCACGCGCACGGCGGCCAGACGGCCGCCCGTGTTGTCGATCGAGGATCCGGAGGCGGTGGCGAAGATGCTGCGCGTGTGCAGGCCCGCGGCGGGCGAGGTGACGGAGGCCGACGGGCGCTCGGGAGTGGCCTGGTACTCGTCGAGCGTGAAGGTGACCGTCGAGGGCGTGACTTGGACCGAGTTCGCCCAGTCCTTCGCGCGGACCACCGCGCGGAAGGTCTCTCCGGAGTTGCCGGCGATGAAGGGCACGGCCTGCGACCATGTGCCGCTCGAAAGGCCCTGATGCGGCGTGTAGGTCACGGCCTGCCAGTAATTGGGCGCGGTCGCGGGGTCGGCGACGGCCGCCGCGGTGTCCCCCGCCTCCCAGCCGGGGAGGTCCCAGCGCCAGGTCTGGTTGAGGCCCTGACGGTAGACGTGCACGTACACGGTGTTGACGCGCCCGCCGAAGAGTCCGGTGCCCAGGTCGGAGGCCGTGCCCGTGAGCGTGGCGAGAGCGTTGACGAAGGAGCCGTTGGCCGGCGCGGTGAACGACGCGGTCGGGCGCTCGACGTCGAAGAACACGGGCGTGGGCGGCGCGCCGGCGCCCGCCACGCCCGGGGAGGGCTGGCCGGTCTCGTTGCTCGCGAAGTCGCGGATGCGCGAGCTGAGCTCGTAGCGGATGCCGTTGGTCCAACTCACGCCCGAGCTGTTGTAGCTCCACAGGCCGTCCGAGGGGCTGTCGCCGAGCAGGAACCACACGACGCTGCCCGAGGGGTTGAACTGGTTGGCGGGACCCGCCACGCCGTTGGGGTCCCAATAGAGGGAAGTGCCCTCGCGACGGATGAAGATCTCCGCCTGGTTGGGCAGGCCGGGCACCGCGTCGGACGCCGTTCCCGAGATCGTGTTGATGGAGGTCACGGCCGTGCCGCTGGAGGGCACGGAGACGTTGCCCAGAGGCGCGGTCACGTCCCAGGTGACGGTGCGCGGCGTGCCTTCGGCCTGGTTGCCCACCGAGTCGCGCGCGCGGGGGATGAGCTGGTAGTCGCGGCCGTCCACGAGGCCGATGGTGAGCGGCACCGTGTAGGACCAGGGCGAACCCTGGACCGTGGTCGGCGTGTAGGTCGCGAAGGCCACCCAGGCGTCGGTGAAGCTCGAGTACCAGCGGCACGAGCCGTCGGGCGTGCCGCCGGCGCAGGACCCGCCCGCGCTGCTGGCGATGGCCACCTCGGTCAACGAAAGCGAGGAGAAGTCGGAAGCCGTGCCCTGGATGGTGACGAGCTGGTTGATCTGGCTCTGGTTGGGCACGGTCACGGCCGAGAGCGGGTTGACCGCGTCCACGCTGAAGGTGACCGAGTTGACGCCCACCGCGAACAGGTTCTCCACGTTGGCGAGCTTCGTCACGCTGCCGCAGTCGGTGTCGGCGGTGTTGCCGCCGTTGTCGCAGGCGCGGCTGTAGAGGACGTAGGAGATGCCCGAGTCGCCCACGGAGAACGCCGGGCTGGTGAAGGTCCAGGAGCTGGGGTGCAGGGACGCGTCGGGCCAGTTGGCGGGTTGGGCGCCCCAAGCCGCGCCGCCCAGCCAGAACAGGCCGTCGGACTGGCGCTGGATCTGGTACTCGACGCGGTTGACGCCGCTGTGTTTGTCGTAATAGCCGCCGTGGAACACCGTGGCCCCGGGCCCCAGCGTGCTCAGGTGCGTCGGCGAGGCGATGGCGTTGGTGGGCTTGACCACGTCCCAGTAGAAAGTATGCGAGCTCACCAGCGGCCCGTTGAAGTCGAACTCGTGCGGGAACAACGCGTTGGCCGCGTCGCGCGCGCGGTCGCGCGCGGTGACGCGCACGCTGAAGGAGGAGCCGCTGATCTCGTCGTCCGTCCATGGCACGGGCCCGCCGGTGGCGTTGGCGGCCCAGTCCACGTCGTTGAAGCTCAGGCTCCAGCCCTGCGAGAAGGTCTCCGCCGGGTCGGCGAAGGTGGTGTTGCCGTCGCGCGTGTCCAGCGCGTTGATGGCGGTCGCCACAGCGCCCCAGCTCGCGCCGTTCCAATACAGGTGGTCCTTGTGGCGGTAGATGCGCAGTCGCACGCCCTCGAGGAAGCCGTTGCTGTTGTCGGTCGCCGTGCCCAGGATGGAGGTCAGGGTCGTGCGCGTGGAAAGGCCCACCGGCGTGGTCACGCCGGCGGTGGGCGTGGTGTTGTCCACGCGGAAGACGCGGTCGGTCGAGGCCAAGGTGTAGTTGCCGGCCGCGTCCTGCGCGAGCGCCGACAGCGTGATGCGCGCGTTGTTGAACACCGTCGAGGCGAACGGATAGGTCCACGCGTTGCCGCCCGTGGCGTTGATCCAGAACGGGCAGCCCTGGTCGAAGGCGGCGCCGCCCCAGCAGTTGTTGGGCCCGAGGTCGCGAAGCGACACGGAGCTGACCCTCACGGGGAAGTCGTCCGTCGAGAGACCGCTGACCTGGTTGAAGCCCCGGAACACGCCCTCCGTGACGCCCGGGAAGCCGATGCTCACCACCGGAGTGGTCTCGTCCACCACGAAGGCGTTGGTGGTGCCGCTCACGCGCCAGTTCGCGGCCCTGTCGGCGACCTGCAGCGAGAAGTAATAGGTGGCGCCGTCGGTCCACGCTGACGACGGGAAGGTCGAGCGCCAGATGCCGGTGCCCGGGTTCCAGCAGGTCAGGCCGCAGGCGACGGTGGAGAAGTTCACCACGGACCCGCCCCAGGTCTCCGTCCCCCGGTTCCAATACTCGGTGGTACCGGAGATGATGCGGCGCAGCTGGAACTGAAGACTCTCGACTTGTCCCGGTGAGATGTCGCCGGCGGTTCCGGAGAGCGTGGCCAGTTGGAAGCCGCGATAATAGCCGTCGAACGTCGCGGCGTTGAGGTTCTTGGGGTGCTGGATGACGCCCGTGGGGTTCTGCGTGTCGAAAACGAAGTCCACCTGGGTAGGAGTGCCCTGAACGTTGCCCGCGTTGTCCACGGCGCGCACGCGCAGACGGTAATCGCGCGTCGTGGTCCAGATGCCCCCGACGCCGGCTATCTGCCAAGGGTTGGCGCCGGTCGCCGTGTTCCACACCTGTCCCGCCTGCCAGCCCGTGCCCACTCTGTAGTACTGCAGGTTGGAGAGGTCCTGTATCTCGACCTCCACGCGGGCGGTCTCGGACACGTTGTTGCCCGTCCCGTCGGTCGCGGTGCCGGTCAGCGTGCTCAGCGAGGAGTAGTGGCGTCCATCGAGCGGAGCCTCGACCACGGCCGTGGGCGCCGTGAAGTCACGCGTGTAGGCCAGCCCGAAGACGCCGCCGGCGTGCTGGTTCGTGTTCCAGGTCCAACCGGTGTAAAGCGTGGGTTGATAGGCGGCGTCGAAGCTCGCCCCGTTCCAGCGATAGACGCGGATGTGGCGGTTGGCGTTGGTGACGGCCACGAGCATCTCGTCGCTGGCGGGGTCGTTGGGGTTGGCGACGGCTTCGATGCTGCGCAGCGCCGAGCCCGTGTTGTCGGTGGTCGTCACCTCGCCGGCCCAGGCGCCGGAGGTCATGACGCGGTAGCGCAGGTTCTGGTTGCCGTCGGTGTACATGAGCACGACCTGGCCGCCGGCGCGCTCGAAGAGGATGTCGAAAGGGCTGTAGCCGTTGGTGATTTGGGCGAGGTTGCCCTCGGCGTTGGTCAGCTGGGAACTCCAGGTGTCCGAGTTGGCGTTCCAGACCATCGCGGTAAGATCGCTGCCGGAGTCAGCGACGCCCACCACGATGTCCTGCGACATCGGGTCGGCGCTCATGCGGATCCAGCGGGGCCGTTCGGTGTTGGTGCCGCCGTCGAGGTCGGGCGCCGTCTGCTCCACGCCCCAGGACTCGGTGGCCGTGTCCCAGTACCGATAGATGGGCGTGTTCTGCGTGGCCGGGGTCGTGACACCCCAGACCACGAGGCCGCGCGAGCCGCCGGAGCTGAAGGCGACGTCGAA
This sequence comes from Elusimicrobiota bacterium, assembly GCA_033875325.1. Lineage (GTDB taxonomy): Bacteria > Elusimicrobiota > Elusimicrobia > UBA1565 > UBA9628 > GWA2-66-18. The sequence goes on from JANRKA010000041.1 coordinate 57,528, forward strand.
AGCGCGGGTGTAGGTCTCGCCGGTGCCCGCCTGGGCGATGCCGCCCAGGTAGGCGGCGGCGTTGAGCGTGATCTGGTCGGACCAAGCCGTGCCGTTCCAGTACGCGGCGTGCAGCTCGCGGTTGACGTCCTGCACCACCACGAGCACGGCGTCGGAGGCCTTGTTGGAACTGGCCTCGACGCGGATGAACACGGGCGCGGCGGCGCCGGGCCAGGACGGGATGGGCGCGGCCGCGCTCCAGGAGGACGACCCGTCGCTCTTCGTGCGGTACTGAGGCGTCGCGCCGCCGTTGGAGTAGACCAGGAGCGCGTCACCGGAGGCGGTCTCGTAGGCGGCGTCGGCCGCCCGGTGGACGTTGAGGCGGGCACCGACGTCGAGCGCGTTCGTGTGCTCGACGGGAGCGGTCCACGAGGTCCCGTTGTACTGCATGGTATTGACGTCGCCGTTGTTGTCGATGACGAGAGAGAGCTTCTCGTCCCGGGTGGGACTGGCGCGCAGGATGACATGGTAGGGGGCGCCGCCCACGTCTTGAGAGGGGTTGTTGGCGGAGTCCCAGCTCACCGTGTTCCAGACTTTATAAGGAACGTTCTGGTCGTTGCGCTCGTAGACCAAAGTGTCGTCGTCCATCGAGTAGCCCATGCGAGTGGGCAGGTTGCCCGTGCCCGCGTTGAGGTAAGCCGCGATTTGCGTCGCGTTGGCGTCCCACGCATTGCCGGCCGAGTCCCAGCGTTGGGCCATCAAGTTGCCGTAGTTGTTCGTCGCCAGGAGGATGAGGTCGTCGGATCCGGGCGCGCGGTAGAGCTGCTGGGTCACCAACTGCGCGGTGGAGCCGTTGCCGTTGTCGATGGTGGCGGCGGCGTTCTCGCCGGACCAGCCGCTGCCGGTGGTCCAAGTGCGGTATTTCGGTGTGGCCACCCCGTTCTCGGCGTAGACGACCATGGCGCGGCTGCTGCCGGCCTCGAAGGTCACGTCCGCGATGTTGCGGTTGTTCGCCTGAAGGCCGAGCTCCACGGCGCTGTCCTGCAGCGTGTCCTGCCAGGCCGCCCCGTTCCAAACGGAGAGCGAGAGGTCGTTGCTTTGGTCCACGCGCGCCAACGCGACGTTGTTGGAACCCGCGGCGGGGTCGGCGCCGAGGAAGATCCAGTTCGTGTCGCTGTTGCCGTTGTTCTCGAGGTCCGGCGTGTCGGTGCCCGCCGCCCAGGTGCCGGTCAGGTTGAGCGTCACCATGTCGTGTATGCCGCCCGCGCCCGAATTGGCGGTCGCGAAGACCGCGTACCCGGTGCCGCTGGAGGAGGCGAAGGCCAGATCGAAGGGGCGTCCGTTGGCCACCGTCTCGACGGTGTTGGCGGCGATGGCGCCGTTGGTGAGCAAGGTCGAAGTCCAGGTATTGCCGTTGAAATAGAGGCCGTAGACCTCGTTGGCGCCGTCGGCGACCAGGGCCGCCAACTGCTTGGGGGTGGAGTCTCGGGGGCGCCCGCGCAGACGCACCCAGCGCACCGACTGGCCGCTGTTGTTCGTCGCGGCGCCCACGACCCGGTCCGTGGTCCAGCCGTTGCCGCCGCCGGAGATCGGGCCGTTCCAGCTCGCCCACAAGGAGTTCTGCGTGGTGGCCGCCGCCGAGGCGTTCGAGTGCAGCACGACGACCGTGCTGCCAGACCAGTCATAGTCGACGTCGAAGGGCTGCGTGTTGAGGCCCGGCGTCGTCTGCAGTCCCGTCTGCAGGGTGACGGCGTCGCCCCAGGTGCCGGCGCCGGGATCATAGACCTGCGCCCACAGCCGACCGGTGAGGTCGAGCTGCACCATCACGCGCTCGCCCGGGCGCGGCGAGTTCGGGGGCGCGGCGACGATGCGCATCCACTGCACGTCCGATTCCGAGCCGACCAGCTCGGTGGCGAGGGATTCCGCGCCGAAGGAGGTGCCGCCCCACAGGCGCTGCACGGGCTTGGTCTCGTCGCGCAGGTACATGAACATCGCTTCCGAGGGCGTGGCGCCGGCCAGGCGCTGATAGCCGGCGATGAGCGCCGGCAGCAGCAGCGCGAGCCCGATGACGGCGCGGGTGTTCAAGCGCGGGAAGCGCACGGCTTAGCGCCTCCCCCGCCGCCCGGCGGCGGCGCGCGCGGCGCGGTCGGCGCGTGTGGCCTTGGCGGCCGCGGACACCGAGGCGTCCTTGTCCCCGGCCAAACGCTCGAGCGCCTTGTCGGCGGCGGCGCCGGGGTGGCGCAGCAGGGCGCGCGCGGCGTGGCGGCGCACGCCCGGGTCCGCCTGCTCGGCCGCTGCGGCGAGGGCGACGGCGGCCTCGGTGGAGCGGGAGACCCCCAGCGAGGAGGCGGCGGCCCGGCGCACGTCCAAGTCGGCGTCCCCGGCCAAGGCGGCGATGAGGGCCCGGGCGGCGGCGCGGTCGTCGAGGCGGCCGAGCTCCTGTGCCGCGGCGACCCGCACGATGGGGGCGGTGTCGGAGCGCAGGGCCCGGGTCAAGGTCGGGAGCGCCGCGACGGGGTCGGCCGCGGCCAAGGCGCGCAGGAGCTCGTAGCGCACCTGGGGGTTGGACTCCATCGCGGCGGCGGCGTCGAGGTCCGCGGCGGAGGGAGCGCCGCGGCCGCGGCGCACGGCCAACTCGGCGGCCTCGCGGCGCTCCGCGGCGGTGCGGCCCCGCAGGTTCGCCTTGGCGCGGGCCGGGCGAGCGGGCTCCGCGGCCCAGACGGACGCGCACGCGCACGCCACACAGAACGCCGCCAGGGGCAGCATTCTATATCGCGCGCGCGTAATGGAAGAAGAAGACGCAGTACGCCCGTAAAGGTTCATTCGAAGCCTTTAAGCTTAACGGGTCGTAAGTTCGGCCGGGTTACGGAAGTATGACCGGGACCGGGCCGCCGCAACGGATCGCTTTCAGCATGCCTCCAGGACGGAGGCAGGGGGGGTTGGAGAACGCCTTAACAGCGCAGGACTTCAGGACAACAACGACCGGCTTTCAAAGGGGCGGCCGCGGGGCGGGCATGGACGACGACCGCGGAGACCGACAGCAGGGCCACCACGGCCAACAGCAGCGCCGCGACCTTGGGCCGCGGGCCGGGCATGGCGACGGCTGCCAAAACGCGGGGCAGGCCGGCGGCGAGGCCGCGGAGGTTCGAGGCCGCGCGCTGCAGGACCTCGAGGGCCGACAGAAGGGCCGCGGCGTGCGCGAGCTTGGAGGCGAAGGCGTTGGCGGCGGCGCGGGCGGCGGAGGCCTGCTTGAGCTCGCCCAGGACTTTTTCGCCTGAAACCGGGCGGCCCAGCTCGTCGCGGATATCGAGGCCCCAGCGGTTGTCCACGGCGGCCATCGGGTTCACGCCCCGCGCGTCGAGACCGACCGTGGTCTCGGCGGCCGCCGGGCCCGCGAGGAACGCGAGCGCCAGGGCCAAAAAGAGGCCCGGCCCCACCGGCCATCGTACCCCTCTATCCCGACGATGGCAGGTTAGGACCGGGCGAAAACGGAGATATCCATTCATCGTTGTTTTCGGTAGCCAGGCGATCTCGGGCTTCCGAGACCCTTCGCTTTGCGCCCCGCTCTCGCGAACGGTTTGCCGGTTTGTCGCTCCAACGCGCGTCAACCCCAGTATACCCCCGAACGCCGATTTGTCAAGACCCAGGGCCTTGACATGACCAGCTTCCGTCGCCTTCTTCATCGTCAGAGTCTGCATGAACGCAACAGGCCGAAACAGCCGCCGAACGGGCCGGGCGTCGGGCGCCGCACTATACAATAAAAAAGCCCGCCCCGAAGGGCGGGCTTTCTCTCTCGTCCGCTCAGCCCCAGAGACGCTTCTCGTCGCGGACGATGGTCTGCTCGCGGCTCTGCCCGACGGAGACGATGGCGACCGGCACGCCGAGGAGCTTCTCGACGGCCAGCACGTACTCGCGCGCGCCCCGCGGCAGGTCGGAGAAGCGGCGGGCCTTGGACAGGTCGCCGGAGAAGCCGGGGAAGGTCTCGTACACGGGCTCGACGTCGAGTTGGTCGCGGCGCGACAGCGGGAACTCGCTGAGCCGCTTCTTGCCGAGCTTGTAGCCCACGCAGACCTTGATGGGGTGCACGCCGGTCAGCGTGTCGAGCTTGGTCATGGTCAGCGCGGTCATGCCGTTCATGCGGATGGCGGCCCGCAGCTGCGGGGCGTCGAGCCAGCCGATGCGCCGGGCGCGCCCGGTGGTGGTGCCGTACTCCTTGCCGACCTCGCGGACGTAGTGCGCGACGTGGCCGTCTATCTCGGTGGGGAAGGGGCCCAGGCCCACGCGCGTGGTGTAGGCCTTGGTCACGCCCATGACGGCGGTGATGGCCGTCGGGCCGATGCCCGCCCCCGCGCAGGCGCCGCCGGCGACCGGGTTCGAGGAGGTCACGAAGGGGTAGGTGCCGTGGTCCAGGTCGAGCATGGAGCCCTGGGCGCTCTCGAGGAGCAGGCGTTTGCGCTTCTTGCGCGCCTCGTCGAGGAGGACCGAGCAGTCGGCCGCGAACGGCGCCAGGAAGCGGCGCAGGCGGTCGTAGTCCTTGAAGACCTCCTTCTCGATCTCCTTGAGAGGCTTGACCTTGGCGAGCTCGGCGGCGCGGACCTTGAGGTTCTTGCGCACGAGCTTCTTGAACGACTCGGGGTCGAGGTAGTCGGCGACGCGGATGCCGATGCGCGCGACCTTGTCCTCATAACAGGGGCCGATGCCGCGTTTGGTCGTGCCGATGCCGCGCCCCCCCTCCTCGCGCAAAGTGTCGACGTAGATGTGGTACGGCAGGATGACGTGGGCGGCCAGGGAGACGAACAGCCGGCCGCGCACCTTGATGCCGCGGCCCTCGAGGACCTTCACTTCCTTCACGAAGGCGTTGGGGTCGATGACGACGCCGTTGCCGATGATGGAGCGGCAGCCCTTGGCCAGGATGCCCGAGGGCGTCAGGTGCAGGGCGTATTTCTGTCCCCCGAAGACCACCGTGTGCCCGGCGTTGTTGCCGCCCTGGTAGCGCACGACCCAGTCGGCCTTCGCGCCCAGGTAATGGACGATCTTCCCTTTCCCTTCATCGCCCCATTGGGCGCCGACCACCACGAGTGCAGGCATAAAGCTCCTTTTATCCTTGGAAAAAACGGCGCCACCAGGTCCCGTCCCCGCCTTCGCGCGTCGCGCCGCTGCGCGCCGCGCGCAGCCGGCGGCCCGGGACCAGGTCCACGTCCCCGCACACGCCCACGGAGAACCGGACCCTCGCCATCCAGCCGTCGCGCGCCGCCTCGATGGCCTCCACCGGCGCCTCGATGGGCACCGGCTGGCCGTCGGTCATGCCGCCGAACAGGCGCGCCAGGTACTTGGCGATGTCCCGCTTGTCCACGATGCGGGCCCAGACCATGTCGCCGGCGCGCAGGTCCTCGACGGCCGTCCCGGCGGGGTCGTCCTCGAGCTCGATCTTGAGCACGAGCAGGTCCTCGCCGGGCGCGGGCATGCGGGGCGGCTTGCGGGCGGCCGGCGCCGGGCCTTTGCGCAGCGACTGGAACTGGCCGAGGTCGAGGATATCCTTTTTGGCCGAGACGCTCAACGCGCCCTGCCGGAACAACCCCCGCAACGGAGCGGCCGCGGCCTCGGCGGCCTCCTCGGCGGACGCCTCGCGCAGGCGGTCGAACGACGCGGGCTCGGCCGAGCGGAAGGCGGCGGCCAGCGCCTGCTCGACCTCCAGGCTCTCCTGCGGCAGGGACCCGTCCCAGAGCCGGCAGCCGTAGAGATGCTTCTCGAAAGCGAACCAGTCTTCGTCGAGCGACACGGCGTGCACGGCCGGGTCGTAGGACAGGACGGCGCGCGAGCGCAGGACGGCGCGCGACTTGAGGTTGAGCACCACGAGGAACAGGCCGTGGCGGCTCTCGTCGGTGAGGACGAACTTCCCCTTGATGGCACAGATGTCGCGCAGCAGGCGCGGGATGCGGCGCACCGCCTCCTCGACCTCGTAGCCGCACATCTCGAGCGCCAGCTCGGCCTCGCCGCGCTCGCAGCCGGTCTCCTCCATCAAGAGCTTTATCTTGTCCTTCATCGGGAGACGCGCGGGTGCGCCGCGCGGTAGTCCTCCTGGAGCTTCTCCAGGGAGACGTGGGTGTAGATCTGGGTCGTCTGCAGGCTGGCGTGGCCGAGCATGTCCTGCACGGCGCGGATGTCGCAGCCGTGGTTGAGCATGTGCGTGGCGAAGGAGTGGCGCAGGACGTGGGGCGAGACCTTCTTGAGCACCGCGGTGCGCCTGACCCAGCGCCCGAAGACGAAGGCGACCCCGTCGGCCGACAGGCGGGCCCCCGACTTCGTCCCCGTGAACAGCGGCTCTCCCGCCGGCGGCATCCCGCGGTCGCGCAGGTACTCCCGGACGGCCGAAAGCGCGGTCCGGCCGACGGGCACGACGCGCTCCTTGGAGCCTTTGCCGAACACGCGAACGGTGCCCTCCAGGAAGTCCACGTCGCCGACGCTCAACCCCGCGACCTCGGCCCGGCGCAGGCCCGAGGAGTAGATGAGCTCGATGAGGGCGCGGTCGCGCCTGCCCCAGCTCTCCGCCCCGAGGCTCGGCGTCAGCAGCGACGCCATCTCCGCCTCGCTGAGGAACTTGGGCAGCGGGCGCTGCCGCTTGGGCAGGGGCACGCCCAGCAGCGGGTCGCGCTTGAGCGTCCCCTCGGCGCGCAGGAACTTCACGAAAGAGCGCAGGGCCGAGATGCGGCGCAGGACGGTCGCGCGCGAGCGGGCCCCGTCCTTCTGGATGTCGGCGATGAAGGACCTGACGTGGACGCGCTCGATGCCCGAGGGGTCGAGCGCGGCGTTGCGGGCCGCGAAGGCCTCCAGGTCGGCCCGGTAGGCCCGCAGCGTGTGCTCCGACGCCCCCCGCGCGCCGCGCAGGTGGGTCAGGAACCTACCCACCTGCAGGCGCAGGGGGCCGTCGGGCGCGGCGTCGGTCTTCACCGGGTCGTCAGGCCGCCGGCGGCGCCGCCGACTTGGCCTTGCGGGCCTCGATCTGGGCTGCGCGCAGGGCTTCGCCCTCGACCTTCAGCTTCTCGCCCTCTTCCTTGGACACGGGCTTCAGGTTCCGGCACTTGGGGTAACCCGGGCAGGTCAGGAAGAAGCCGCGTTTCCCGGTCCGCAGCCACATGTGCTTCTGGCACTTGTTGCAGGGGCGCGTGGTCTGCAGCGGGCGCGAACCCTCGATCTTCTTGCCGTCGGCGTCGAGCGAGAAGGTGTTCTTGCAGTCCGGGTAACCGGAGCAGGCCATGAAGCGGCCCTTGCGGCCGGTGCGGATGACCATGTCCTTGCCGCAGAGGTCGCACTGCTCGCCGGTCTTCTCGAGCACCACCTTCTGCCCCTCGGGCGTGAGCTGTATCTTGCCCTTGCACTTGGGGAAGGTCGAGCAGGAGAGGTACTTGCCGAAGCGGCTCTCGCGGATGAGCATGGGCTCGGAGCAGATGGGGCACTTCTCGTCGGACATCTTGGGCTCGATGCGCGACGCCTCCATCTCCTTGCCCGCCTTCTCCAGCGCGCTGATGAAGGGCGCGTAGAAGGAGCGCACGATGTCGGTCCAACCCGCGCCGCCCTCGGCGATCTTGTCGAGCTGCGCCTCCACGTTCGCCGTGTAGGTCAGGCTCACCACGTCGGGGAAGTGGCCCTTGAGCTTCTCGGTGACCAACATGCCGAGCTCGGTGGGGATGAGCTTGCGGTCCTTCATGTTGCGGCGCACGTAGCCGCGGTCCACGATGGTCTTGATGGTCGGCGCGTAGGTGGAGGGGCGCCCGATGCCGTGTTTCTCCATCGCGCGGATGAGCGAGGCTTCATTGTAATGCGGCGGCGGCGAGGTGTGGTGCTCCTCGGGCTTGAGCTCGACGAGCTTGAGGACGTCGCCTTCGGCCAGCGGCGGCAGGCGGCGCGCCTCCTCCTCCGGCTCCTCCTCCTCGCCCTCGGCGTCGCCCTTGGGAGCGTCGCGGTAGACGCGCAGGAAGCCCTCGAACTTGAGCGTGCGGCCGGTGCAGTGGAACACCGCCTGCCCGTTGCTGACGTCGGCGGCCGCCGTGTCGTAGATGGCCTCGATCATCTGGGAGGCGACGAAGCGCTTCCAGATGAGCTCGTAGAGGCGGGCCTGGTCGGGGTTGAGGAACTTGCGGACCTCGTCGGGCGTGCGCAGCACGCTCGTCGGCCGGATGGCCTCGTGGGCCTCCTGGGCGCCGCGCGACTTGGTCTGGTAGGTCGGGGGCTCGGCGGGCGCGAAGGTGCCGCCGTAGACGTCCTTCACGTAGGCCGCGCACTCCTCCGCCGCCGTTTTGGCGATGGAGAAGGAGTCCGTGCGCATGTAGGTGATGAGACCGACCGGCTCCTTGCCGCCGAGGTCGACGCCTTCGTAGAGGGACTGCGCCACGCGCATGGTGCGCTCGGCGGCGAAGCCCATCTTCTGCGAGGCGGCCTGTTGGAGCGTCGAGGTGGAGAAGGGCGGCGGCGGACGGCGGCGCACCTCCTTCTTCTCGACCTTGATGACCTTGAACTGGCCGTCCTTGAGCGCGACGCAGACGGCGTCCACGGCCTCGGCGTCCTTGAGGGTCGTCGCCTTGACGCGGTACTGCTCGGAGAACAGGTCGTAGGTGCGGGTGGTCTCGACCTTCTCGCCCTTGTAGAGCGAGAGTTTGGCGTCGAACACGGGCGGGGCGCCGGTCTTCTCGAGCGCGGCGGTCAGCGTCCAGTAGCCCTCGGAGCTGAACTCCTTGATCTCGCGCTCGCGCTCGGCGAGCAGGCGCACGGCGACCGACTGCACGCGGCCGGCGGAGAGGCCGGACTGGATCTTGGCCCAGAGCAGCGGCGAGAGCTTGTAGCCCACGAGGCGGTCGATGACGCGGCGGGCCTGTTGGGCGTGCACGAGGTTCTCGTCGATGGAGCGCGGCTCCTCGATGGCGGCCTTGATGGCCGTGGGCGTGATCTCGTGGAAGGTGATGCGCTTGACCTGGTCGGGCTTGAGCTTGAGCATGTCCACGAGGTGCCAGGCGATGGACTCGCCTTCGCGGTCATGGTCGGTGGCCAGATAGACGAACGGAGACTTGGAGACCAGGGACTTGAACTCGGCCAATATCTTCTTGGCGCGCGGCAGCACCACGTATTGCGGCTCGAAGTCGTCGTCCACGTCCACGCCGATCTTGCGCACGGGCAGGTCGCGGACGTGGCCGAAAGACGACCTCACCACGAAGTCGCTTTTAAGGAAGCGGGATATGGTGCGCTCCTTGGCCGGAGACTCGACGACCAGGAGGCTGGGGCCCTTGCGGGAAGACGCCTTGCTGTTGGAAGCCGGGGCGGCCGGGGCGGCTTTGGCCGCCTTCTCGGCCTTGGGCGCCTTGGCGGCCTTCACCTTCGGCTCGGCCTTGGCGTCGTCGGTCTTGGGCTTTTTTTCAGCGGGTTTTTTGGGCATATCGTTGTCCGGGGACGAAAACCACCAAGGATTTGAGTTCGAGCCCAAACATTATAGAGGAAAGGCGTGCGGTGTCAAGGCCTGATGCCCTGGCCAGTTCATCTAAGGAGAGGGCGTCCGAGCCCAGCAAGGACAGGATACGCCCCTCCTCGTCCTCTAGGTCCGGGGGCGAACCTTCGTCGGGGCGGGTGGGCGCCGGCCGCCCCGCTCCGGGGGGCAGGACGGCCAGGATGTCGTCCAGGTTGCGGGCCAGACCCGCCCCGCCCGCCAGGAGCCTCAGCGGGACCTCCGACAGCGGGGAATCGGCCGGACCGGGCACGGCCAGCACCTCCCGCCCCTGCTCCAACGCCTGTTTGGCCGTGACCCCGGAGCCGGAGCGGTGGCGCCCCTCGACCACGACCGTGGCCCAGGCCAGCCCCGAGACCAGACGGTTGCGGCGCGGGAAGTTGTCCGGCAACGGGGCCATGTCCAGAGGCATCTCGGTGAGAAGGGCCCCGCCCGCGGCGACGAGCTCGCGGGCCAGATCGGCGTGCTCCGGCGGGTACAGACAGCCCAAACCCGAGCCGATGACGGCCCAGGTCGTCCCCCCCGCGTCGAGGGCGGCGCGGTGGGCCGCCGCGTCGATGCCGCGCGCCAACCCCGACACAACGACCAGCCCCGCGGCGGCCGCGTCGCCGGCCAGCCGGCGCGCCATGCGCAGGCCGTACGGCGTGGGCCCGCGCGAGCCGACCACCGCGACGGCATGGCGCGGCGCCAACTCGCCCAGCGCGTAGAGGGCCGTCGGCGGGTCGATGATGGAACGCAGGAGGTCCGGCAGCTCGTCGCAGTCCAGGACCCTCGCGCCCATCGCCTCGACGCGCTCCAGCTCGCGCTCGCCGTCGAAGGCGAGCGCGCGGGCGCGCGCGGCGCGCACGCGCTCCGCGTCGTTCCAGCCCATGATCAGGCCCCAACGCCGCTCGTCGAGCCGCGCGAGGTCCTCGCCCGACTCCAGCAGCCGTCGCGCCTTGGCGGCCGCGATGCCCGCGGCGTTGAGCCGCAGGAGCCACGGCCGCGGTCCTACAACAACTCCTCGGAGAGGGCGGGACGCGGGGCGGGAAGGTGGATGGGTTTGACGACGGGTCGGGGCGGCGCGGGCGGCGCGCCGGACGGGCGCTGCGCGGCGGACCGGCCGGTGACGAGCGCGCCGACGCGGCGCAGCAGCTCGGGGTCGCGCGCGAGGCCCTC
>JANRKA010000042.1:0-1586 GCA_033875325.1 Elusimicrobiota bacterium
CGCCCCGGCCCCGCGCCCCGCGCCCGAGCCGGCCCGCGTCGAGTCCGCCGCGCCCGCGCCTGCGCCCGCGCGCCCGACGGCTCCCGCGAAGGCGCCTTCGCTCTGGAACGGGCTCGTCAAGCCGATGGCCGGCGCGTCCGCGGCGCCCGCCGGCGACGAAGCCGCCGCGGCCGCGGGCTCCCAGGAGTACGACGGCGGCTCCGCCGCGCCCGCCTTGGCCGCCGCGCCCGGGGGCGACGCGACGCTCGACGCCGGACGCGACGCGGTCTCGGGCGTCCTGCCGCGTCACGACGCCCTGTTCGTCTCCATCGAGCTCGACCCCGGCGAGGCCGGCACGCTGCGCGACGCCGTCGCCGGCCTCGGCGTCGCGGGTTTCTCCCAGGACCACCGCTTCGAGCCGCGGCCGGGGCCCGGCGGCGCGTCCATCGTCACGGGTTGGCTGCCCGCCGCCCGCCTGGGCGACGCCGTGGTGCGCCCCGGCGTGCGCCGCGTCTCCATCGAGACCTCGGCCCGTCCCGCGCCGCGCGCCGTCGAGACCGAAGGCGCCTTCCTGCTCGGCCTGCGCGTCCCCGACACGGCCCGTCCGCACGAGTCCATCGTCCCCGCGCTCGACGCGCTGGCTCGCGACGCGGGGCTCAAGGGCCGCCGCGTGTTGGGCCTGGAGACCGCGCCCGACGGCCGCATGGTCGCCGTGGTGTCCGGGCGCCTCCCCTTGGCCCGCCTGTCGAAGGCGCTGATGCGCCCGGACGTGGTCAAACTCGTGCCCGCTCCCGCCCCGGACGCGCCCGTCGTCGCCGCGCCGGCGCCGGCGCCCGCGCCGCCGACGCCCGGCGGCTTCGCCAAGTTCGTGGCGCGCCGCGGCTTGTGGCTGGTCGTCTTGACGGTCGCGGTCGCCCTGCTGCTGCCGGGCACGCGCGCGGGCGTCGGGCGGGGCCTCAACGCCCTCGTCCCCTACCACTGACGCGGCCGATATCGTAGACTGAGCCCATGAGCGCCCGTTCGCGCGCCGCTTGGCTGTTCGCCCTCGGGGCCGGCGTGGGCCTGGCCGTGGCCACCTTGCTCTTCCTCGAGCGGCAGAGCGCCCGCCTCGAAGCCGCGCTGCGCGAGGACTTCCGCGTGGTCTTCTTCCTGCGCGGCGCGGTGGACGAGCCGCGCCTGCGCGTGCTCGAGGAGCGGCTCCTCGCCGCGCCCGAGGCCGCCGAGGTGCGCTACGTCTCGCCCAAGGAGGCGCTCGAGTCGCTGCGGCGCGAGGACCCCGAGCTGGTGGAGGCCGTCGCGCTCGTCGGCGACAACCCGCTGCCGGGCTCCTTCGAGGTCAAGCCGGCGCCCGACGCGCTCGCGACTTTGCCGCGCTGGATAGCGGAGGCCGCGCGAGGGGGGGACTGGGCGGACGTGCGCCACAAGCCGGGCCAACTGCAGGCGGCTCTGCAGGCGCGGTTCTACGGCCGCCTCCTGCGCCTGGTCCTCGACACGCTGTTGTGCCTGGCGGCCGCGCTCGTGTTGTCGGCCTTGGCCGCGGCGCGCGCCGCGCCGCCGTCGGCGGCGCGCTGGCGCGACGCGGCGGCCTCGGCGGCGGGCACGGCCGC
>JANRKA010000043.1:0-12480 GCA_033875325.1 Elusimicrobiota bacterium
GGAAGCGGTAGGTCAACCCGTCGGGCGAGACGAGGCCGTTGGCCTTGCCGGGCACCTTGGTCGCCAGGCGCGGCTCGAGGTCCTTGACCTTGGTCCCCCCGCCCTTGAAGGCGACGAGGTACTCGTAGACGTTGGCGATGACGTTGTGGCTGGCCGTGTCGTAGGACCACGCCGGGTCGAGGCTCTCGGGGTCGCCGATGGAGGCGAAGACGAAGGTGTCGGGGTTCTTGACCGCGGCCGCGGCGGGCGCGGCGCCCGGCAGGAGGAGCGCGGCGGAGAGCAGGACGGAGAGGGCTTTCATCATGGCAGTTTCGAGACCTCGTAGAGACTCCCGTAGGGAGTGATGGGGTTGTAGACGAAGCCGAGGACCTTCGCGCGCCGCACGACGGCGTGCCAGGCGTCCACGGTGAAGACGGCGGGGACCTCGACGGAGGCCATCAGCTGCAGCTCGTGGTACATCTTCTTGCGGACGGTCGCGTCCTGCTCCGCGGCGGCGGCCTCGACCATCCGGTCCACGCGCGGGTTGCGGTAGCCCAACGGGCCGGCGAAGTAGCCCGAGGAGTGCAGGAAGGGCTCGATGGCGTTGTGCGGGTCCGGGTAGTCGAGCACCCAGCGGTAGATGAAGGCCGGCAGGCGGCGCGCGCGGAACTCGTCGAGCACCTGCGACTGCGGCACGGGGCGGCAGTCCACGGAGAACAGCGGGTTGAGCGCCTCGACGCGCTCTTTAAGGAGGCGGCAGGCGAAGCGCCACTCGCCGCGGCTCTCGTTGTAGGCGACCGGCAGGCGGAAGCCCAGCGCCCAGGCCTGGCCCTTGAGCGCCCGCTGGAAGGCGGCGCGCGCGGTCACGGTGGAGGCGACCGGCAGGGGCAGGCGGTCGTAGCGTCCCCACACGCCGCGCGGCACGGGCCCGCGCGCGCGCTCGGCCTGGCCTTGGTAGGCCTCGGCGATGAAACGGTCGTAGTCGAAGGCCAGCGCGAGCCCGCGGCGTATGTCGGGGTCGGCCAGGAAGTCGGGCGGGATGCCCTTACCGTCGAGACGCCCGGAGCCCAGCCAGGGGTTGTCCTTGGCCTCCACGGCCTGGTTGAGGAGGATGACGCTCTGCGCCTCCAGGTTGGGCAGGCCGTCCTGCACCACGATGCCCGGGGCGCCGGCGAAACGCGGCACGAAGCGCCGTTCGATGACGGCCAGGTCCACCTCGCCCCGGTCGAGCAGGAGGACGCGCTCGCGCGCGTCGTGCGAGACGCGCAGCACCACCGTGGACAGCGCCGCGGGCGAGCGCCAGTAGCCGTCGTGGCGCTCGAGCACGACGCCGGCCGCGCGGTCCCACTTCATGAGCTTGAAGGGGCCGGTCCCGTTGGCGCGGGCGTAGAGCGCGGACTGCTCCTTGGCCGGGTCGCGGTGGCGCGTCCAGGTGGCGGCCTCGCCGTCCCAGCCGCCGGCATCGGCCACGGTCTTGCGGGAGACCACGGGCGCGAAGTTGGCGAGCAGGGAGAGCAGCGGCGCGAAGGGGCGCTTGAGCCGGATCATCAGCGCGCCCCCCTCCAGGCGCACGGCCTTGTCGGCCAGCGCCCAGACCTGCTCGGGCGGCAGTTCTTTGGTGGAGTTCAGCCCCAACAGCGGCTCGAGCAGCAGGCTCGAGGGGCCGCCCGCGCGGTCGAGGAGCATGAAGCGTAGCAGCGAGTAGCGGACGTCCTCGGGGGTGACGGGCGTCCCGTCGTGGAACTTGATGCCGCGCCGCAGCGGGAAGGCGTAGGTCAGGCCGTCGGCGGAGATGAAGCCGTTCTCGCGGCTGGGCACGACGGAGGCGACGCGCGGCTCGAAGGCGTCGGTGGCCGCGCCGGCGAAGTCCACCAAGGTCTCATAGACCTGGTCCGTGACGAAGAGGGAGACGGCGTCGTAGGCCCAATGCGGGTCGAGGCTGTCGATGTCGGAGGACAACGCGTAGCGCAGGCTCGTCGGGTCCTCCGCGGGCCGCGCCGGGGCGGCCAGCAGCAGGGCCGCCAGCGCGGCGGGCGCCGCGCGCAGCCTACGCATGCCGCTTCTTGTCGGTCAGCCACCGCTCCGAGCCCACGAGCAGCAGCAGCGCCGAGATGACGCCGAAGGCGGCGACCGAGGTCAGGTCGCTCTTGGCGAGCGCGGCGAAACGCTCGCTCATGTCCATGTCCGCGGCCAGCGACGGGCTGAGGCTGACCAGTGCGATGAGGATGCCCGCGATGGCGCCGCCGGCGATGTAGCCGGAGGAGAACAAGACGCCGGGGCTCATGTCGCCTTCGGCCTCGCTCTTCTTGGTCGCGCGGTCCGCGAGCCACCGCAGCACGCCGCCGATGAAGATGGGCGTCGAGGAGGAGAGCGGCAGGTACACGCCGACCGCGAACGGCAAAGACGGCACGGCGCACAATTCGAGCACGAGCGCGATCCCCACGCCGAGCAGGACCAGGCCCCACGGCAGCTTGTTGGTGAGGATGCCGTCGATGATGAGCGACATCAGGCGGGCCTTGGGCGCGTTGTACTTGATGGCGTGGGTCCCGTCGAGGCGGACGGTCTCGGTCCCGTTGATGCCCGGGTCCACGAGGTATTTGACGGCGCCGGCGTCATCGACCAGGTACTTGCCCTGCGGCAGGCCGGCCACCTCGCCCTCGGCGACGAGCCAGGCGCGGTAGGAGCCGGCGTCCACGGCCGCGTCGGGGCCCTTGAGGGGCTCGGCCGCCGCGAGCGCGGAGGCCGGGGCGACGAGGCCCGGGTAGGAGCGCTTGGCGTACACGGTGCTCGCGTCGTTGAGCAGCAGCAAGGTCATGCCGATGACGAGCGCGGACGACAACGCGCCCACGAGCAGGCCGAGCTGTTGGTAGCGCGGGGTCGCGCCGACCAGGAAGCCGGTCTTGAGGTCCTGCGAGGTCGTGCCGCCGTTGGAGGCCGCGATGCAGACGATGGCCGCGATGGACAGCGCGGTCAGGCGCGCGCCTTTGCCCACCCAGTTGCCCGCCGGGTCGAGCTGGTTCATGACCACGAAGATGAGGCAGGTCAGCAGCAGGGTCGCCACCGTCATCCCCGAGATGGGGTTGGACGAGGAGCCGATCTCGCCGGTCAGGCGCGAGGACACGGTCACGAAGAGGAAGCCGAAGAGCACGATGAGCAGCGCGCCCAGGAAACCCTTGAGCCCGAAGCCCAGGCCGAGCGCCGGCGTCGCCGCGATGGCGACGACGAGGAACGCGGAGCCCGCGACGACGACCCAGTTGGGCAGGTCGTCCTCGTGGCGGTTCTTGGCGCCGCCCTTGGGCTTGCCCACGCCGGCGAGGATGTCCTTGAGGCCGGCGGCCAGCGAGTGGTAGATGGTGGGCAGGGCCTGGAACAGGGAGATGATGCCCCCCGCCGCGACCGCGCCGGCGCCGATATAAAGGATGTAGGACTTCCAGATCTCCGCCGGCGACATCTCGGAGATGAGCTTGGTGGCCGGGAACAGCGGCGCGGCCAGCCCGTCGCCGAAGAGCTTGATGGCCGGGATGAGCACCCAGGAGGCCAACACGCCGCCGGCGACCATGACGCAGGAGATGCGCGTGCCGATGATGTAGCCCACGCCGACGAGCTCGGGAGCCACCTCGCCGCTGACCGCGGCGCCCTTGAAGAAGGGGATGGGGCGCTCGGGGGCGTCGCCCCACAGCTTGAAGCCGCTCATCATGAGCTTGTAGAGCGCCGCGATGCCGAAGCCGGTGAAAACGGTTTTGGCCGAGGAGCCGCCTTTCTCGCCGACGATGAGCACGTCCGCGCAGGCCGTGCCTTCCGGGTACGGGAGCTTGCCGTGCTGCTTGACGATGAAGGCGCGCCGCAGCGGGATCATCATGAGCACGCCGAGCAGCCCGCCCAGGGACGCCACGATGAGCACGCGCGCGGCGTCCATCTCGTAGCCCAGGATCATCAGCGCGGGCATGGTCACGCCCACGCCGAAGGCGATGGACTCGCCGGCCGAGCCGACGGTCTGGACCATGTTGTTCTCGAGGATGGTGGTGCGCCGCGCGCCGGTGAGCTTGGAGAAGACGCGGAAGAGGGTGATGGACAACACCGCGATGGGGATGGAGGCCGAGACGGTCATGCCGACCTTCAGCACGAGGTAGAGCGAGGAGGCGCCGAAGACGATGCCGAGCAGCGCGCCCACGATGACCGCGGACCAGGTGTACTCGTGCATCGTCGTCTCGGCGGGGACGTAGGGCTTGACGGCGGCGGCGCTGTGTTGGCTCATGCCGGGATTCTAGCGATTTTATCCGTCATTTCCACGCCCAAAGACCCGTGCTGCCGGCGCCGTTAAAGCGCGACGAGGGCGGCGTCGGAGCGCTTCTCTTTGAAAGGAAGCACGGGGCAGGCGGCCTGGTGGCCGGGTTTGGCGTCGGCGAGCGCCGGGTCGTTCGTGCGGCACGCTTCCGTCATGTAGCGGCAGCGCGGGTGGAAGCGGCAGCCCGACGGCGGCTTGAGCGGGCTGGGCACGTCGCCGGTCAGCAGGATGCGCTTGCGGCGCTTCTCGATGGAGGGGTCGGGCACGGGCACCGCGGAGAGCAGCGCCTCGGTGTAGGGATGCTGCGGGTCGTTGAACAACTGCTCGGAGTCCGCCGTCTCCACGACGCGTCCCAGGTACATCACGGCGATGCGCGTGCACAGGTGGCGCACCACGGAGAAGTCGTGGGAGATGAAGAGATAGGCGAGCTTGTGCTCCTTCTGCAGGTCCTTGAGCAGGTTGAGGATCTGGGCCTGGATGGAGACGTCGAGAGCCGAGACCGGCTCGTCGGCCACGACCAGCTTGGGGTCGAGCGACAAGGCGCGCGCGATGCCGACGCGCTGGCGCTGGCCGCCGGAGAACTCGTGGGGGTGGCGGTCCAGGAAGGACTTGGCCACGCCGCAGTCGTCGAGGAGCTTGTGCAGCTTCTTGGAGCGCGCCGCCGGGTCCTTGTGCAGGCCGTGGATGTCCCAGGGCTCGGTGATGATCTGCTCGACCGTCATGCGCGGGTTGAGGCTGGAGTAGGGGTCCTGGAAGATGACCTGCATCTTGCGGCGCATCTCCTTGAGCTCGCGGCCGTTCATCTTCGAGACGTCCTGCCCGTCGAAGAGCACGGAACCGGCCGTGGACTTCTCCAGCGCCAGCACGAGTTTGCCCAAGGTCGTCTTGCCGCAGCGGGACTCGCCGACGACGGCGAAGCTCTCCTGGGGCATGACGGAGAAGGACACGCCGTCCACGGCCTTGACCGTGGTCTTCTCGCCGAACATGCCCTTGCGGGCGGCGAAGTGTTTCTTGAGGTCGCGGACCTCGAGGATGGGACGCTCGCTCACGCTTTCCCCCCGGCCTTCTCGAAGCGGTGGCTCTTCTCCACGGAGGCGTCCTCGGACTTGAAGCAGTTGGACATGCGCCCTCCCGCGAGGTGGAACTGCACGGGCTCCTCGGCCTTGCAGCGGTCCATCGCGTCGGCGCAGCGCGGCGCGAAGGGGCAGCCCGACTGCAGCCCCGCGCCCAGGTCCGGCGGCTGGCCGGCGATGGCCTCCAGGCGCTCCTTGCGCTCGTAGATGGAGGGCACGGAGAGCAGCAGGCCCCGGGTATAGGGGTGCTGCGGGTTCTTGAAGAGGTCTCCCACGGGCGCGTGCTCGACGGGGCGGCCGGCGTACATCACCACGACGTCGTCGGCCATCTCGGCGACCACGCCGATGTTGTGGGTGATGAGGATGATGGCCATCTTGTACTCGCGCTGCAGGTCCTTCATCAGCTCGAGGATCTGGGCCTGGATGGTCACGTCGAGCGCGGTCGTGGGCTCGTCGGCGATGAGCACGTCGGGCTCGCAGGAGAGCGCGATGGCGATCATCGCGCGTTGGCGCATGCCGCCCGAGAACTGGTGCGGGAAGTCGTGCACGCGCTCCTCGGGGTGCGGGATGCCGACCTTCTTGAGGAGGTCCACGGCCTTGGCCCAGGCCTTTTCCTTCGTCGCCCCTTGATGGAGCATGACGGCCTCGGCGATCTGCTCGCCGACGCGCAGGACCGGGTTGAGGCTCGTCATCGGCTCCTGGAAGATCATCGCGATGCGGTTGCCGCGCAGCGCGCGCATCTCCTCGGGCTTCATCTTCAGGATGTCGTCGCCGCGGAAAAGGATCTCGCCGCCGACGATCTTGGCGGGCGGCATGGGCAGCAGGCCCAGGATGGACAACGCGTGCACGCTTTTGCCCGAGCCGGACTCGCCCACGATGGCCAGCGTCTTGCCGGAGTGCAGGTCGTAGGTGATGCCGTCCACGGCCTTGACCGTGCGCTCGGGGGTGACGAAATGCGTCCTCAGGCCGCGGACTGAGAGGACAGGCTGCTGCTCGCTCACTCGGGTCGCGTCCGTCAGATGGAGGTGGTCACGAGGCTCTCGGTGGAGAGCACGCCCGGGGCGGCGCGGATGTCGCGCACGACGACGTTGGAGAGGGTGCCGACGTCCTCGGTCTCGATGTCGAGGACCAGGTCCCAGCGGCCGAAAACGGCCGTCACGTGGGACACGCCTTTGATCTCTTTGAGACGGGCGAGGGCGTTCTTCTCCTTGCCCGCCATCAGACGCACCAGCACGAGTCCGGTCACCATGATCGAGTCTTCCCCCTCACTTCCTATATGCGCGCCAGTATATCATAATCTCCCGGCATGCGACGGCTGCCCCGCTCGCGCTCCCAGACCGCCGCCCTCGCCGGGGTCGCGCTGCTCTACGCCGCCGTCGGCGCGGCCCTGTACCTGGGCTGGGGACAACGCGCCGAGCGCCGGCGTCTCGTGCGGCTGGCGGCCGAGCAGGACGAGGTCCTGCACTACGACTTCGCGGAGCTGCGCCTGCGCGTCGCCGACCCGGCCGCGCAGGAGGCCTTCGCCGCCGACCCACCGCGCGTGCGGGTCGCGCGCGACGGCGTCCCGGTGACGACCGTCGCCGGCCTGCGCGAACTGACCATGCGCCGCATGGCGCCCGGCGTGTGGGGCGCGCGCTGGCCCGTGCCGTGGAACGCGCCCCCCGGCGAATACCGCCCGGAGCTGCTCGGCCATGAGCCCCTGGCGGACCGGCTGCGCGTCGCGCCTTTCCGCGTGGGGCGCCGGCGGGCGCAGGCGTCGGCGGAGCGGCTGGTCGTCGCGACGCTGGAGCGCAACGAGCCGCTGGAGCAGATGAAGGTGAGGCGCCCGGACGGGACCCTGACCGACTGGCGCGGGCTGCTCGACTGGACCCAGTCCTTGGGCGCCGACGCGTTCTGGATGGCGGGCGCGTCCAGCCCCGGCGAGGCGCCCGGCGAGACCTGGCTGGCGCCCAACAAGGAGATGATCCACGAGGTCGCCAAGGAGTGCCGCCGGCGCGGCCTCAAGTTCGGCGTCTACGTCCTCTACTCGCTCACCCTCGACGGCGCCAACCGCGTCCCGGGCTACGAATACGCGCTGGAGATTGAGGGCGGCCGGCCCGTGCCCACGCGCGCCGTCTCCATCCGCGACCGCCGCCGCCTCGACGACGCGGTCGCCTTCCTCGCCCCCTACGCGCGCGACCCGAACGTGGACTTCGTCGGCCTCGACTACATCCGCAACGCTTTGGGCGGCGTCGAGCTCGTGGACGACTTCGTCGCGGAGATGCCGGGCGTGGTCCTGCCTGACGGCTGGAAGGGCTTCACGCGCGACGAGCGCATGTTGTGGCTGGCGCGCAAGAAAGCCATGCGCAAGGACGCCGCCTTCGTGGACGCCTGGCAGTGGTGGCGCGCGCGCCGCGTCGCGCTCATCGTCAAGGAGGTCAAGGCGCGCCTGCGCGACAAGCCGCTGTGGGCCTTCACGCTCACCTGGGACAAGGGCTGGCACCACGGCCAGGACCCGGTGATGATGAACGACGCGGGCGTGGACCTGGACGCGTTGATGTTCTACGAGGCCGACAAGGCCCAATACGCGCAGATGGTCAAGGACTGGCGGGCCTACCTGCGTCACGGGGACGCGAACCTGGTGCCCGGCAACATCTTCGACTGGAACCTGCACCAGAAGGACCCCGCCGGCCCGCGCGAGTTCGGGCGGCGTCTCGACGCGGCGCTCGACGGGGTCTACGCCGACCGCCCCGCGCGCGCCGTTTTTTACCACGACCTCGGCCGGCTCTTGTGGGGGCGCCTGGGGCCCTGGGGCACCAAGGGCTGGGCCGAGGAGGCGCGGCGCGTCTCCCGAAAGGTTAAGATGGAGGAGCACCACCCATGATCGCCTTCCTGCTCGCCTTGACGCTGACGGCCTGCGCGGCCGAGACCGCGCCCAAGCCGGCGCCGAAGAAGCCCGCGGCCTGCGCCCCCCAGGTCATCGAGAAGAAGACCAAGCTGACCTTCCCCGACGGCAAGTCCATCGTGGTGGACGTGGCCGACACGCCGTCCACCCGCGAGGTCGGCTTGATGTGCCGGACCAAGCTGCCGAAGGACTACGGCATGCTCTTCGTCTTCCCCAACGAGATGGGCCTGGGCTTCTGGATGAAGAACACCTTGGTCTCGCTCGACCTTCTGTGGCTCGGCGCCGACAAACGCATCACCGCCATCGCCCCCCGCCTGAAGGCCTCTCGCGTGGACACGCCCGAGGACAAGATCGCCCGCGCCGGCGGCCGCGGCCAGTTCGTCCTCGAGTTGCCCGCCGGCGACGCCGCCCGTCGCAAGCTCAAGATCGGCGACCTCCTCGCCTTCGAAGTCCCCCCCGTCGAGAAATAGTTAAGCTGGGGTCAGACCCTTCTTAACTCTTCTCGACGGAGTTGAGGAGTTAAGAAGGGTCTGACCCCAGCTTAACTAGGCGTCGAAGCGGTAGCCGAAGCCGCGGACGGCGACGATCTTGTCGGCGGGCGCGCCGACTTTCTGGCGCAGGTGGGAGAGGGTCACGTCGATGACCTTGGTGGTCAGCTCGATGCCGGAATCGTAGCCCCAGACGTGCTGGAGCAGGAAGTCGCGGGTGAGCACGCGGTTCTTGCGGTACATCAGGAACCAGAGGAGGTCGAACTCCTTGGCGGAGAGCGGGACTTCCTTGCCGCCCACCCAGGACTTGCGCGCGTCGCGGTCGAGCTTGATGCCGGCGGCCTCGAGCACGGCGGGCTCGTCGCCCTTGCCGGAGCGGCGCAGGAGCGCCTCGACGCGGGCCACGAGCTCCTCGGTGTTGAAGGGTTTGGCCACGTAGTCGTCGGCGCCGGTGCGCAGGCCCTGGACCTTGTCGGCCACGTCCTTCTTGGCGGTGAGGATGATGATGGGGAGGCCGGCCAGCTTCTCGTCGCCGCGCAGCTCCGCCAGCAGGTCCACGCCGTCGCCGTCGGGCAGGTTACGGTCGAGGATGAGCAGGTCCGGCGCGGACTTCTTGACGCGCGCGCGGGCCTTGCCGAGGGAATCCACCGTGGCCACGTCGTAGCCTTCGGCCTTGAGCACCTCGATGATGAGGTCGGCGGTCGCGGGCTGGTCTTCGACCACGAGGATCTGGGCCTTGGTCATGAGCGGATGGAGTATAGCAGAAATGCCGGGAAATCCCAGTCTTAAAGCGGGATGTTGCCCCGGTTCTCGTGCGCGCCCGGCAGGCGCTTCTCTTTAAGGAAGCGCAAGGCGCGCACGATCTTCCAGCGCGTCTGCGCGGGCTCGATGACCTCGTCCACCGAGCCGGTGGAGGCGGTCTGGTAGGGCGAGGCGAACTTCGCCGCGTATTCGGCCGAGAGCTTGGCGCGCAGGGCGGCCTTGTCGGCGTCGGACTTGCAGGCCGCGATCTCGCGCGAGTAGAGGATCTCGACCGCGCCGGCCGGGCCCATGACCGCGATCTCGGCGCACGGGAAGGCGAAGTTGAAGTCGGAGCCCATGTGTTTGGAGTTCATCGCGATGTAGGCGCCGCCGTACGCCTTGCGCAGCACCACGGTGATCTTGGGCACCGTGGCCTCGGAGTAGGCGTGCAGGATCTTCGCGCCGTGGCGGATGATGCCGCCGTGCTCCTGCTGGACGCCGGGCCAGTAGCCCGGGACGTCGACGAGGGTGAGGATGGGGATGTTGAAGGCGTTGAGGAAGCGGATGAAGCGCGCGGCCTTGTCGGAGGCGTTGATGTCGAGCGCCCCGGCGAAGTGCCCGGGGTTGTTGGCGACCACGCCCACGACCTCTCCGCCCATGCGGCAGAAGCCGGTCACGATGTTCTTGGCGTAGGCGGACTGCACCTCGAAGAACTTGTGCTCGTCGACGATCTGCCAGATGATGTGCTGGACGCGGTAGGGCTTGCGGGGGTCCAAGTCGCACATCTTCTCCAGCAAGGGGGTGGAGCGACGCACGGGGTCCGGGTTCGCGACGCGCGGGGGCTTCTCGGCGCGGTGCTGGGGCAGGTAGGACAGCAGCTCGCGCACCTGGCGGAAGCAGTCGGGCTCGGACTTGGCGACGAAGTGGCAGACGCCGGACTTGGTGGAGTGCGCGTCCGCGCCTCCGAGCTGGTCGAAGGTGACCTCCTCGCCCGTGGCGGACTTGACCACGTCGGGGCCGGTCACGAACATCTGCGAGATGCCCTCGACCATGAACACGAAGTCGGTCAGCGCGGGCGAGTACACCGCGCCGCCGGCGCAGGGGCCGAGGATGACGGAGATCTGCGGGATGACGCCGGAGCACTTCACGTTGCGCTTGAAGATCTCGGCGTAGCCGTCGAGGGAGTCCACGCCCTCCTGGATGCGCGCGCCGCCGGAGTCGAGCAGCCCGATGACGGGCACGCGGTTCTCGTAGGCGAGGTCCATGATCTTGGCGATCTTCATCGCGTGGGCCAGGCCCAACGAGCCGCCGAGCACGGTGAAGTCCTGCGCGAACACGCACACCTCGCGCCCGTTGATCTGTCCGAAGCCGGTGATGACGCCGTCGCCCGGGATCTCCTTGTCCTTCAGGCCGAAGGCGGTGGCGCGGGTGCCGACGAGCAGGTCGAGCTCCTGGAAGCTGCCCTCGTCGAGCAGGTAATGGATGCGCTCGCGGGCGGTGAACTTGCCGCGGGCCTTCTGCGCCTCGATGCGGGGGCCTCCCCCGCCGGCCATGGCCTTCTCGACGGCGGCGCGCAGCTTGACGACGCTGGCGGCGGCGGGGCGGGGCGCTTTCTGGGTCTTCTCTTTATCCACGGGTTCCTCCGGTGCGGGCGACCGCGGCGAGGGAGCCGTCGCGGGTCGTGAAGTCCACGGCGAGTCGGGGCCGGCCGAGCTCGGCCCAGCGCGCGGCGGGCAGGCCGCCGAGTCGCACCTCGGCGCCGCCGGCGCGCACCTCCACCATGCGCGCGTCGGCGTCCAGCCCCAAGCCGAGCAGCTTGAGCACGGCTTCTTTGCCGGTCCACAGGCGCGTCTGCGCGACGGGGTCGGACGGCTCCACGCCGCCGAGCTCGTCGGGCGCGGCCACGAAGGCCAGCACCTCTCGCGGGCGGGCGACCACGCTCTCCAGGTCGCAACCCACGCGCTCGCCGGGCGCGGCGACGGCGCACAGGCCCCCCCAGGCCGCGTGGGCGATGGAGAACGACGGCGCCCCGCCGGGCGTGCCGCGAGGTAGGCGCAGGACGGGTCGGCCGGCCTCGTCGTTGGCCAGGACCAGCTCGCGGGGGTCCGCGTCCCAGCCCAGCTCGTCACGGAAGTGGTCCTTCAGGGCGCGTTTGGCGGCCACGCGCCCGGCCAGCCGGTCGCGACGGCGTTTGGGGGCCAACGCGTCGAGCGAGGCGAGCTCCTCGGCGCACAGCCAATCGGACGCCGTGACGGCGTCGGCGGCGGCGCACCACCCGAGGCGATAGTTCGTGACCAAGGCCCGGATTATATCACTTCGTCCGCGGTGTCTCGGCGTCGCCCGCGCCTGTCCGCTTGACGGCGTGTTCCCAGGTCCGTATCATTCCTTCATTATGCCAGGGCTCTGGGCGGACGGCTGGTTCTACATCTCCTCGGCGGGCCTGCTCGTCAGCGGGGCCTTGTTCTTCTTCCTGCTCGGCCAGTACCGCGCCGCGGTCGCGGCGGACGACGCCTCGGGCGAGGAGGCCGTCGCCGAGGTCCCGACGCCCGCCACCGTGCCCGTGCGCCCGGTCTTCGTCCCTGACGAGCCCGAGGCCGCGCCCGTGCGCTCCGCCGCGCCCGCGCCAGCCCCCTCCCCCGCCGCGGCTCCCGCCGAGAAGAAGGACTCCCTCACCGGACAGACCGTCACCGGCGGCGTCAGCCCCGCGGTCGTGTATCTCCAGAACCTCAAGGTCCAGCTCGAGGAGATGGGCGGCGAGCTCAAGTCCCTGGCCAAACGCGTCAACGCCATCAGCGACCGCGACGAGGCGCTCATCGAGCGCCTCGCCGAGCTCACGGCCGCCGTCGAGGCGCTCAAGTCCTCCGCGCCGGCCGCCGCGCCCGCCGAAGCGCCGGCTCCCGCGCCCGCCCCGAAACGCTCCCGCCGCGCCACGGACCCGAAGCCCGAGCCCGTCGTCGTCGTGGAACCGGCGCCGGCCCCGGCTCCGGCGCCCGTCGAACCCGCCGCGGCCGCCGACCCGCTGGCCGGCCT
>JANRKA010000044.1:0-30404 GCA_033875325.1 Elusimicrobiota bacterium
AGGCTCGGCCCCCGCCGCGCCCGCCGCCGCCCCGCAGGCGGAGCCGGCCGCGCGCGCCTCCGTGGCCGCCGTCCGCGGCGCCGCGTTGACCCCCGCGTTGATGCCCGTCAGGCCGTCGAGCGAGGAGGACCGCTCCGCGGCCAATGAGGCGCTTTACGGCTCCTTCGAGGCGGAGAAGAAACGCATGGGCATCGCGGCCATCGTCGCCAAGGACGAGGTGTCCGAGCGCGCGCGGCGCGTGTTGTCCGCCGCCAAGCGTCTCGACCAACCCGCGCCCATCGAGTCGACCCGCCCCGCGCTGTTGGGCAAGGTGAAGGCGCTGCCCGGCGGCCCGCCGCCTCTGCGCAGCCAGGTCGCCTACCAGGCGGCGTGGTCGTCGCTCCTGCTGCCGGGCGACGCGCCTCCCGTGGACTTCCGCGTCGAGATGGTCGTGCTGCTGCCGGAGCCCGGCGAGGTCCTGTCGGCTCTGGAGTCGGCCGGTGAGTTCGTCGTGACCTGGTCGCCGTTCCCCGGCACGCCGCGCGAGCGCCTGCGCCCCGTGCCCGCGTCCATGCTCCCGGTGCGCCTCCAGAAACTCGTCCCGGCCCCGGCGCCCTGAGCCGCTGCCGCCGGCGTCAGGGCAGCTCGACCGACTCGGGCCGCGCCGGACCGTCGCCCACGCGCCGGCGCGACGCGGTGAGGAAGGACCAATCCGCGCTGCACAGGCCCCTCGTACTCTGCTGCTGCCACTCCTGCGCGTCGGCGTTCTCGCGATAGAGAGCGCAGTGACGGTCGTAATCGGCCTTGACCGCGTCGAACGCGACGCGAGAGGCCGCAGTGAGCCGCCGCGGGTCGAAGCGCCTCTCCGCGTCTCGCAGGCTCAGCCAAGCGCGCGCGCAGATGCCGTCCGGCTCGTGACCGCCGGACGCGGCGCAAACCGCAGCCCTGGCCACGCGTTCCCGCTCAGCCTCCAGGAGCCCCTCCGGCGTGGCCAGCCGCTCCTCGGCCTCGCGCCGCGCCGCCGCGAGCTCCCGGCTGACGATGGGGTCCAGCCAACCCCACTGCGCGACGCACACGCGGGCATGGACCTCCGGTTGGTTGCGGGCGAGCGTCGAGCAGGTGCCTTCATAGCCGTCACGGAGGCCGTCGAATTCCATGACCACTTCCCGGGTAAGGCAGCTCGGGTGCGCGGCGGCGGCCGCCGCCGACATCTGGCTGACGCTGGGGTCGCCCGCGCAGATGACTTCCAGCCGCAATCCGAGGATCCTACGGTGCTCCGCGTCGCAGTTCAAGACGTGGCTGCGGCGCAGCCGCTCGGCGGCGAGCGCGTCGTCGACTGCGGCGCAAGGCCCGGCGGCGGCGGTGACGGCTCCAGCCGCCAAGGCGATGAGGCAGAGAAGCAGGGGTCTCATGGGGGCTCCCGGCGCCGGACGCGCCATGCCTGAGTGTAGACCCGGCCGCGCCACCGCGCAAGGGGCCCCGGAGGCGGGAACTTCCGGCCCGGACCGGGGTCTCGCTCCCATGAACCCGGAGGTTCCCATGAAACGCGCGATGCTCTCCGCCGTCCTGACGCTCGGCTTTTCCGTCCCGGCCGCCGCCCAGCAGCTGCTGGCCTGGCCCGTGGAAGCCGCACAGACCCTGCGCATGTTCCTGCCCGGTCGCCCCCTTCCCATGCCGCTGCCGCCGGGGCCGCGCCCCGTGCCTCCCGGACCGCGTCCGGTCCCCCCGGGGCCCCGGCCGTCCCCGGTGCCGGCCCCGGTCCTTCCGCCGGAAGCCGCGCCCATCGCCTTGTCGGGCTACCGCGTCGAAGGCACGGTCACCGACCAGGTCGCTGAGCTCACCTTCCGCATCACCTTCCACAATCCCACCGACCGGCGCCTGGAGGGCGTGCTCATGGTGCCGCTGCCTGCCGACGCGGTGCTTTCGGGCTTCTCCATGACCATGGGCGGCAAGGACGTCAAAGGGGAGCTGCTCGAGGCCGCCCAGGCCGCGTCCATCTACCAGGCCATCGTCAGCCGCGCCATCGACCCCGGCCTGCTCGAGCTCGTGGGCGAGCGCATGTTCCGGGCCCGCGTGTTCCCCATCGAGCCGCGCGGCGACGTCGTCGCGACTTTGAAGCTCACGCAGACCTTGCCCAAATCCGGCGGACTGGCCTCCCTGCGCGTGCCGTTCTCCTCCGCGCGTTTCCTGCAGGCCGAACGCGGCAAGGCCTCGGCGCGGATCGCGCTCAAGACGACCCGTCCTCTTCGCACCGTCTTCTCGCCCACCGAAGGCGCGAGCGTCGCGCGCGAGGGCGAGCGCGGAGCGGTCCTGACCTTCGAGGAGGGCGCCGCCGGCCTCTCGGACCTCTCTTTGCTCTTCTCGATGCGCGAGGATCCCTTGGCCGCCGGCCTGTTGGCCTTCCGGGAACCCGGCGAGGACGGGACCTTCATGCTCACGCTCTCGCCCAAAGTCGAGGACGACGCCGCCAAAGCCGCGCCCA
Source organism: Elusimicrobiota bacterium (assembly GCA_033875325.1). Taxonomy (GTDB): domain Bacteria; phylum Elusimicrobiota; class Elusimicrobia; order UBA1565; family UBA9628; genus GWA2-66-18. Next base: position 2,462 of record JANRKA010000044.1, read on the forward strand.
AAGACGTGGTCTTCGTCGTGGACCGCTCCGGCTCCATGCAGGAGGGCGGCAAGATGGACCAGGCGCGCAAGGCCCTGCAGTACTGCGTCTCGCGGCTCAACGCGCAGGACCGTTTCGGCATCGTGGACTTCGCCACGGATTGGAGCGCCCTGCATGACGCGCTCCTGCCCGCCGGCGAGGCGGAAAAGGCGCGCGCCAAACGCTACGTCGAGCGCCTGGAGGCCGCCGGCGGCACCAACATCGAGGCCGGCCTCACCGAAGGACTCAAGCTGCTGGCGCGTTCCGAGGGCCGCGTACCCATGGTGTTCTTCCTCACCGACGGAGTGCCCACCGTGGGACAGACGGACGTCGGCGCCCTCCTCAAGAAGGCCGCCGAGTCGAACGCCTCGCTGCGCGCGCGCCTGTTCTCCTTCGGCGTGGGCTCCGACGTGAACACCCTCCTGCTCGACAAACTCGCCGAAGGCGGCCGCGGCGCGCGCGACTACGTCGCGCCCGGCGAGGACATCGAGGTGAAGGTCGGCTCCCTGTACCAGAAGGTCGCCAAACCCGTGCTCACCGACGTGAAGGTGGAGTGGGAAGGGCTCGAGGTCGCCGACGCCCTCCCGCGCCCGGTGCCCGACCTGTTCTCGGGCGCGGAGCTGACCCTCTATGGCCGCTACAAGACCGCGGGTCGCGGCAGCCTCGTGGTGACCGGCCGCGCCGGCGGAAGACCCGCTCGCTTCGTCTTCCCCGTGGAACTGCCCAAGGAGGAGACGCGCCATCCGTTCGTCCCCCGGTTGTGGGCCACCCAGAAGATAGCCCGCGAGCTCGACCTCATCCGGCTGTCGGGCCGTCCCGCCGACCCGGAGGTCGTCGCCTCCATCGTGAAGCTCGCCAAGAAACACGGCATCGTCACGCCTTATACCTCCTATCTGGTGACGGAGGAGGGCACCGACCTCGCCCGCATGACCGAGGAGTCGCGCCGCCGCATGGACGAGATGTCGCGAGACGCCGCGTTCAGCGGATTCGGCGGGAGCGGACGCCGCGCCCAGGCCGACTCCATGATGTTCGCGCGCCTCGGGGCGGCGGCGCCCGCCTCGGCGCCGGCCGTCGCGGCCCTGCGCGGCGCGGCCGCGAAGGGCAAGGACGCGTCGCTCGCCTTCCTGAGCGACAAGAACGCGGCTTTGCGCGAGATGGACCTGGCCGCGCGCGAGGAGAGCAGGAAGGAAGGCCGGTCGCTCGTGGAGACGCGTTCCGTGGGCGGGAAGACCTTCTATCGACGCGGCTCGGCGTGGGTGGACGGCGACGCCGAAGGCGCCGCGCGCGCGCCCGTGACGAAGGTGGCGACCCGTTCGACCGAGTACTTCGCCCTGCTCGCCGCGCACCCGGCGCTCGCCAAATTCCTCGCGCTGGGCGACGAGGTCAAGGTGCTCTGGGACGGCGTCGTGTACGCGGTCGCGCCCTGACGTCCGTGCCATCCGTGAAGCGGGGGGAGGCCTGTCGGGGCCTCCCCCCGCCGGGCCGGTCCTTGCGCTGGCAAACCCTCTCCCGCCACTTGCCGTGGTCCAGGTCGCCGTCCCTATGCTCGAAAACGGGCACGGCCGCCGACATGACGCGCTAGAACTCGCAGTCGCCGTTGCCGACCAGCGAGAGCTCGCCGCGCTGCGCGTCGATCAGGATGAAGAAGCTGATGACGCTCTGCTGCGGCTGCGACTCGGGCGTCTCGCGCCGTCCGTACATCGTGTCGGCGTGATAGAGCAGCTTGCGGCCGGGGCCGAACTCGGCGGCGCGGGCGTTGATGGCGGCGGCCAGCGCGGGATCGGCGACGGCGCGCTCCACGAACCGGCTCACCTCGGCCGGGTCGCTCGTCTTGGTCGGACCGGCGATGGCGACGACGCGCCTGACCCGTTCGTCGTAGTTGCGGTCGATGAAGGCTTGCAGCGTCGCCTTCATCGCGTCGAGCACGGTGACCAGCATGCCTTCCTGGCCGAGTTTTCCGGCGATGTCCGCCAACTCGGCGCGTCCGGCTGAGTCGATGAGCGCCGCGAAAGCCGCGTCCCGCTCGAAGGCGGGCGTCCGGTCGGCGTAACGGTAAAGGCCCTGCGCGCCGCGGCACAACCCCGCCGGCATCTCGCTCTCCTTGGCCCTCAGGCTGGCCTCGTACAACTCCTGCAGCCACGGCGTGGACATCCGGTCGATGGGCGTCAGCGTCGCGGCCGCGGCCGCCTGCGTCAGAAACAACAGCGTCGTCAACACGCCCAGTCGTCGCGTCATCTCGGCCTCCCGGAAGGCGTCGCGCGCCTCTCCCGCGAGAGCATACATGATTTCCGGGTTCGCGGGACCAAAAGACCTATTTTTTTCCTGGGCCTTTTGGTATCCTGCCGGCAAGCCGCAGCCAGGAGGCGTCCCCATGCGCGTCACCGCCGTCGTCGCCGCCATCGCCGGACTCGTGTTCTCCGCGAACGCCGCCGCCGCCGCGCCCGGCGAGGACCTGCGCGCGGGCTCGCGGGCCGCGTTCGACGCCGCCCGCCTCTCGGCCGCCGCGCCCATCGCTTTCACCGCGACTCCCGCTCCGACGGGCGCCGACGCCGTTCCCGGCGTCGCGCTCTGCTACGCCGCGGCCAAGGACCTGACGCAGTACCCTCCGCTGCTGTGCGCCGGCGCGGTCTCGCTGGCCCCCGCGCACTGCTTCGTCGCGGCCAAGGGCCTCACGAACTACCCGGCCCTGCTGTGCTCGGGCGCCGCCTCGCAGGCGCCCGTCTCCTGCTTCAACGCCGCCAAGGACGCGACGCGGTTCCCCGCGCTGCTGTGCGCCGGCGCGGCTTCGGACGCGCCCGTCGCCTGCTTCGCGGCGGCCAGGACCGTGACGGACTACCCGGCGCTGCTGTGCAGCGGCGCGGAGTCGGACGCGCCCGTCGCCTGTTTCCGCGCGGCCGAGCGGCTCACCCGCTGGCCCGCGCTTCTATGCGCCGGCGCGACGAACACGGCTCCCGTGGACTGCTTCAAGGCCGCCAAAGACCTCACCGCCTACCCCGCTTTGTTGTGCGCGGGCGCGACGAGCACGGCGCCGGTCGACTGCTTCAAGGCCGCCAAGGACAAGACCGCCTACCCCGCGCTGCTGTGCTCGGGCGCGGCCTCGGAGGAGCCGGTCGCTTGCCTGGAGGCCGTCAAGGGCGTGACTCAGAACGCCGCGCTGCTGTGCTCGGCCAACGGCGCGCTCAAGGCGCTGACCCATGACCGCATCGACCCGTCTTACCCGCACCCATACCCTTTCCCCTTCAATCACCCCTACCCGTTCCGCTTCCCTTTCCCGGACCCGAACCGGGACCCCGCGCAAGCGCCCCCCCAGCCGCGCGAGCCCGGCCGAGACGACACGGGGCTGCCTCCGGGAGCGCTCGCGGCGGAAGCCCCCTCCGCTGCGCGCTGACGGTCAACGCGCCCGGACGGTGACCGGCGGCCTCTCGACGGCGGCCGTCCTCGAGTCGAGGACGATGTCGCCGCGGTGACCCGCGACGGACACGCCCTCAGGGAAACCTTGCGAAGGCGCCGGGAAAGCGATGACCAAGAAGTAGCGTCCGGCGCCGAGACCCTCGAAGGAGAACCGCCCGCTCGCGTCCGGCTCGGCGGCACCGACGAAGGCCGAAGCGTCGAGCAGGTAAGGCGCCGAGGCGTCCGGCCTCCGATACAGCGCCACGCGCGCCGCCGGCGGCGCCTTGATCTTCCCCGTCACGCGGCCGGGCCTGAGCGCGCCGCCGCCGTCGAGACCGAGCAGCCCCGCCGGGATGGACGCCCGCGCGGCCCAGGCCTCGGCCCGCTCGCGCTCGCCGAGGCGGGCATAGACGCGGGCGATGCGAGCGGCGCCGACCGGGCCGATGCGATACGCGTCATCGTCCGCGACGGCGCCCAACGCCGCGACGGCCGCGGGCGTGGGGCGCGCCGACTCCAGATGGGAGAGGAGCAGCGAGCGCGCCAGCCCGTCTCCGAGCGAGGCGCCCAGCAGCAGGGCGCGCCTGAGCCCCTCCTCGTCCCAACGCATCGCCTCGGCGCGGTAGAGCTCGCGCAGCGCCGGCAGGGTGCGCGCGTCGCGCCGTCCGGCGAGCAGCCGGTGCAGCGCGGGGCGCGGGTCGGGACCGAAGGCGCCGGGCGCCAGCACGTAGAGCTCGTGCCCGGGGCCGTCGCGCTCCTCGGTGAGGAGCGTGTAGGCCGTGCGCGACGGGGACGGCGCCGCGACGCTTTCTCCGACGCCGTAGGCGCGCGTCGACGCCAGTCCGAGGACGTCCGCCGCGATGAGCGCCAACAGCAGGCGCGTCGCCGTCTTGCGGCGGCCCTCGATCCACGCCAGAGAAGCCGTCGCCGCGACGCCCAGCAACACGGCCGTCAAGGCGAAGACCACCAACGGCTCGCGCGCGTCCAGGCATTCCCACGGGAACCACACGAGCTGGATCAGGTCCTGCCCGCTCGACCACCCCCGCCACGCGAGCACGGCCGCGAACGCGGGTCCCGCGACCAACCCCGCCCAACCCGCCGCGCCGCGGGGTCGCCTGGGCCGCGCCGCTGCGCGCAGCTCGAGCAGCAACAGCACGGACGCCGCCAGCGCCATGAGCGTCACCGCGGCCGCGAAAGCCGTCCGGCTCGCCGGCGTGCCGAGCAGCGCCCACGCCGCCTGGAACAGCGCGTAACCGCCGCGACGCGGCAGGATGAAGTCCGGGCCGGCCGGCAGACGCGAGGCGAACGCCGCCGCCGTCAGCGCGACGGCTCCGAGCAGGGCCGCGGCGCGGGCCCGCACCCTAGCGCCTCCGTCCCTTGATGCGGATGGCGTCGCCGGGCATGGGCGCGCGCCGCGAGCGGGGGGCCTGCGGCGCGCCCGCGACCGCCAGCGCGATGAGCCGCGGGCTGTCCATGCCGTAAACCGCCCCGTCGTAGCCGCCCCAGCTCTGACGATAGACCAGGCCGGCGCGCTCGAGCTGCGCCTTGACCTCGGTGAGGGCGTACACGCGCAGGCTCACGAAGGACGGCGTGCGCCTGCCGTCAGGACCGACGATGGTGCGTCGGTTGTCGAGCCGGCCCTTCTCGAAGTCGAACGCGATCTGATCGAGCACGACGGCGCCTTTGCCCTCCTCGCCTTGCTCCCAGTAGTTGGGCTCGAAATGCCTCATGAGCCACTCGCGGTTGAGAGTGTCGAGCAGGAGGCGGCCGCCGGGCTTGAGCCCTTTGCGCGCGGCCTCCAGGCACTTCAGGTCGTCACGGTCGGTCGGCAGCTGGCCGAAGGACGAGTCGAGGCTCACGATGGCGTCGAACTCGCCGCGGTAGGTGATGAGGCGAAGGTCCGCCTTCACGAAATGGATGTTGAGCCGCTCGCCTTTGGCCGCGGCGCGCGCCTCGGCCAACGCGCGCTCGTCGGAGTCCACGCCCAACACGCGGTGCCCGCGGCGCGCCAGCTCCAGCGTGCGCCGGCCCGAGCCGCAGCCCAGGTCCAGCACGCGCGAGCGCGGCTCCAGGGCCAAGAACCGCTCCACGCCGTCGATCTGCGCCTTGATCGCCGCCTGGGGCCGGCGCGTGGGGTCATCCTCCAGATGGACGCGCCACCAGGACAGCGCCTCCTTCTTGGTCATGGCCCATCATAACTTTTTACCCCCGCCCGCCCTCCTAGGCCCTAAGGCCTAGACGGGTCCGGGCCCACCGACCCCTGCGGCGCGCGCCCGCGCGAGCTACCCTCTGAAGACGCAGAAGCCCTCCTACCCGGGCGACCGGGATCCCGGGCCGATGCGAAGCGCGGCGCAGGATTGACCCCCTTCTCCGCGGCGAACGGGAAGGCCGCCCCACATCCCAGGGGGGCGGCCTTCCTACTTTACGAAGGGGTCAGTCAACTTTGCTACGATGGCCCGCATGGAAATGCGCGTGGGCGTGGTGCAGAACTCTCCGAAGTTCCTGAAGGCGGGCGCGAACCTCAAGGCCGCCTTGGCCCTCATGGACAAAGCCGCCGCCGATCTGTGGGTGCTGCCCGAGTTCTTCGCGGCCGGCTACAACTTCAAGACCAAGGCCGAGGCCCGGAAGTGCGCCGAGGCCGCCGACGGCCCGCTCTCCAAGGTCCTCTCCGCCTACGCCGCCAAGAACGACTGCGCCATCGTGGCCGGCTTCCCCGAGAAGAAGGGAACCAAGCTCTACAACTCCGCGCTCTACGCCACGCCCGCCAAGACCCGCGTCTACCGTAAAACGCACCTGTTCGGCGGCGAGAAGCGCTTTTTTACTCCCGGCGACACCGGCTTCTGGGTCGAGGAGTTCAAGGGCGTGAAGGTGGGCGTGATGATCTGCTTCGACTGGTTCTTCCCCGAGAGCATGCGGACCCTGGCCCTCAAGGGCGCCCAGGTCGTCGCTCACCCGGCCAACCTGGTCCTGCCCTGGTGCCCCGAAGGCATGAAGATCCGCTCCCTGGAGAACCGCGTGTTCTCGGCCACCGCCGACCGCGTCGGCGTGGAGCGCGGCTTGCGCTACATCGGCCAATCCCAGGTCGTCTCGCCCAACGGCTCGCTGCTCACCCGCCTGGGCCACGACGCGCCCGCCGTCTCTGTCGTCACCGTGGACGCATGGACCGCCAAGGACAAGAAGGTCCATCCGGCCTGCGACCTGTTCGCGGACCGCCGCCCGAGGCTGTATGCCCGCTAAGAAAGGCGGCTCCCTGCCGGCCAAGGCGGTGCGAGAATCCGTCTCCGACGTGGCGGACCTGATGTTCCCCCCCGACGCCAACATGCACGGCACCGTCTTCGGCGGCAAGGTCCTCCAGATGGTGGACAAAGCCGCCTCGGTGTGCGCCATGCGCCACTCCGGCAAGCCCTGCGTGACCGTGGCCATGGAGCGCGTCGAGTTCCTCGTGCCCATCCGGGTGGGCACCTTCCTCATCGCCGAGGCCCGCATCAACCACACCGGCCGCTCTTCCATGGAGGTCGGCGTCGAGGTCTACGCCGAGGACATGCCCGGAGGCAGCCGCGTCCACACCAACTCCTGCCTCGTCACCATGGTCGCCGTGGACGCCCACGGCCGCCCCTCCCCCATCCCGCCGCTCCTCGTGGAGACTCCCGAGGAGAAGGCCCGCTGGGCCGCCGCCGAAGCCCGCCGCCAGGCCCGCCGCAAATAGACCTCGTCCGCCGCCCGGCGACCCCGCGGCACCCCTGCGCCCGACCGCGCGGGCCCTCTTGACTTCTCGAAAACGCCTGTATAGAGGGTGTGAAAATATCCCTCTCAAAAGCGAAAAGATGACACTTGACGGACGGTCGTTCCGTGATAGAATCAAAGTGGCCCCGTCGACGAGACGGGCGGCTTCGCCGAGAAGCTCGTATAAGCCGCAAACAGAGGTGTTTACGCATGCAAGGCAAAGTGAAGTGGTTCAACGATCAGAAGGGCTACGGGTTCATCACCCCCGATGACGGCACCCCGGACGTCTTCGTCCACCACAGCGCGATCCAGGCGCAGGGGTTCCGGTCCCTCTCCGAGAACCAGGCGGTCCAGTTCGATCTCAACCAGACCGACAAGGGCCCGAAGGCTGCCAACGTCATCAAGCTCTAAGAGCTTGGCGTAGGGCCTCACACCAGCCCCCCGACCGGTTCACCCGGTCGGGGGGTTCGATTTTCCGCACGGTCCGGGCCTACGGCTCGGGCGGAGGACCGCTGCGCGGGTCGTTACGCCAGCCGATGTAGCAGAGCACCGACATCAGCAGCGCCAAAGCGCTGAACTTGAACAGGGCCGGGTTCGGGCGGCCGGCCCGTAGCCCGCTGCGATAAAAGACGGTGCTGACGAGGCCGATGAGGGCGAACAGGTTCTTCCAGAACCCGGCGAAGGTCTTGTCGGCGCGAGCGCCGCTCAACCCAGGTCCGCCGGCAGCTTGCGGGCTTCGGGGGCGTCTTCACCCTTGCGCACGCGGTCGATCTTGGCGACCGCCCCGTCCAGGCGCTTGAAGGACTTCTGCTCGATGTCCTCGTAGAGCTCGCTGACCTTGGCGATTTTCTCGCCCAGGTCGGCGAAGCGGGCCTTGAAGGTGTCGTAGGTCGCTCCGAACTGCCCGATGAGCTTGAGCACTTCCTGGGTGGCCTGCGTGAAGTGGAAGTGGTCGAAAGCCTGGCGCACGACGCCGAGCACGGCATAAAGCGTGAACGGCGAGCACAACACGACCTTCTGGGCCAACGCCTCGTCGCCGAGACCGGGGAAAGCCTCCTGGATGTAGGCGTAGACCTGCTCGTTGGGGATGAAGAGCAGGACGTAATCGAGCGTGCCCTCTTCCGGGCTGACGTAGCCGCGCGTGGTGACTTCCTTGATGCGCGCCTTCACGTCCTTCTCGAACTCCTTCTTGAAGCGGAGCTTGTCCTCGGGCAGCGTCGCGTGGGAGAGCCGCAGCCAGTTGTCGAGCGGGAACTTCACGTCCATGTTCAGCTTCTTGGCGTCCGGGAGCATGAAGGTGAAGTCGGGACGCACCGCCGAGGTGTCGAGCGTGCGGTTCTTCTTGTACTGGATGCCCTCCTGCAGTCCGGAGGCGCGCAGGATGTCCTCGGCCATGCGCTCGCCCCATTGGCCGCGCGCCCGCGAGTTGTCGAGCATGGCGCGCAGGCCCTCGGTGGAGGTGGCGAGCTTGGCCGTCTGGTCGGCCGCGTCCTTGAGACCCTTCTCCAACGAGCCGTATTTGGTCGCGCGGTCGGCTTCGAACTTGCGCACCAGCTCCTCATAGGTCTTCAGGCGCTCGGACAGCCTCTCCACCGCGTTCTCGACGGCGACGCGTTTCTCGTCGAGGTCGCCTTTCTGTCGCACGCGCTCCGTCTCGAACTTCTGCTCGGCCAGCTCCAGGAAGCGGCGGAAGTCCTCGGTCTGCTGCAGGCGGACGGCCTCCTGGTTCTTGGAGGAGGAGAAGAACACCAGGTAGAACACCACGCCGCTGATGGCGGCCCCGGCCAGCACGGCCAACACGACGGTCAGGGCGCTCATCGCTTCCTCCGAGACAGGATGCGGGCGGTCTCGAGGTCGATGACCTCGTCCTTGCAGGTCTTGCCCGTCTCGATGTAGAGCTTGAGCTTGGCGACGCAATCCTCCCAACCCCGAGCGTAGCGGTCGTAGAGGCCGTCGGCGGAGGCCGCGAAGCCGGCGTGGAGCAGCGATACCTCGCAGTTCTTCAGGCGCGGGTTGATGAAGAAGCTGGAGAGGGGCGGCACGCCCTTCTCGCCGCGCGCCGGCTTCCACATCCATGCCACCTTGCGTCCGGGCTCCAGGTCCACGAAGAAACCCTCGCGCTCGCCGAACCCCGCGGCCGCGCCGGAGCGGGGCCACACCAGGCGCAGGCGGCCGGCGTTGCGCGCGTCGGTCTCCGCTCCGGACAACCACCAACGCGTGAGCTCGCGCGCGGAGGTCAGCGCGGCGTAGACGCGTTCGGGCGCGGCTTTGAGCGGCACCTCGTAGCGGATGTCGCGCGTCGCGCCCCGGCGGGGACGGCTCGGCTGGGCGGTGGCCATCGCCGTCTAGTTTAGCACGCGCCCGGCGCGAGGGCCAGGGGGGTCAGCCGTCGACGGCCGAGCCGCTCTTGCCGGGGCCCGGCAGGCGGACTTTTCGTCCGCCCGGGCCGCGCGTGATGGGCAGGAAAGTGCTGACCATCTGGTTGAAGTTCGCGTCGTACTTGTCGTAGCCCCCGCGCGTCGCCGGGTAGGTCAGGACGTAGAAGCCGTCGCCCATCGGCACGACGACGTAGGCGTGCTGGCGCACGTTGTAGGTGACGCCGCTCTCGTCGATCTCGACGCCGTTGCGGGTCTCGGCCGGGACCGGCACGCGCGACAGGACCACGAACAGCCTCGCCTTCAGGCCCGACTGGCGCAGGTCGATGTCCTTGACCGGGGTGGGGAGCTGGTATTCCGGCCCGTAGACCTCCGCGAGCGTGCGCTTGATGAAGTCGTCGGGGCTCGCGTACATCTCCAGACGCCCGTCGCGCATCTTGCGCGGCCAGAAGTTCCGGTACCAGCGCACGCTCATGCTGGGCACGCCCAGGTAGAACGAAGGGTCGAAGGGCCCGATGAAGTTGACGTGCGCGAAGGCGGTGCCGTCCCCTTCCTGATCGGTCATGACTTGCCAGCCCCAGGGGACGGCGGCCGTGAAGTCGCGGTTGACCGAGCGATAAGAGACGTATTTGGGAGGGCTGCAGGCGGCGACGGACACGAGGGCCGCCGCGAGGAGGGCGAGGACGCGGTTCTTCATCTTCAACGAGACCGGAGTATAACAGGAGTCGGGGGCTTTGTCCATGTCAGCGCTCCCCCCGGGACGCGTTCAGCCGCGCGAGCCGGTCCTCGACGCGGCGCTTCTCCGCGCCTTCCACGGCGGCGCTCAAGCGCTCGAGGACGGCGGCCTCCGTCGCGGCCTCACGGCGCCGGCGCGCCTCGCGCGCGGCGCGGCGCAAGGCCGCGGCGCCGTCGGCCGCCCGGCCCAAGGACTGGAGGACCGCTCCCTGCAGGGCCAGCAGCTCGGGGTCGCGGCCGCGGCCGAGACGCTCGCGCGCTTCGCCGGCCAGCCACTCGGCCTTCTCGCGCAGGCCCGCGCGGCCGAGCGCGTACGCCTTCCAGAGCAGCGGCTGCACCGCGCCCGGGGCCTGGACCTGCCAGCGGTCGAGTTCCTCGAGCAGCTTCGCGGCCCGGCGAGGGTCCGTCAGGTGCGCGTCGAGAGACTCGGGCCACAACCTGTTGGGCGGCGCCAGGCGCGGCGGGGTCTGAGTGAACAACACGCCGTTGGGCCCGTCGCGCTTGACGTAGACGAGCGCTCCGTCGTCGGCGTAGGCCAGCCGCCACGCCGGGTCCTCGTCGAGCGGCGACGCGGGCGCGCCCGCGCGCCGGTTGGGCAGCACCGCGTAATCGAAGCGGTAGATGCCGTCGAGCTGGCCCCAGAGGCGCGGCCAATCGCGCGCGTCGCGCAGGAACTGGGCGGTGTAGAGCCCCGGGCGCCCGTCGGTGAACACCGGACGGCCCGACAGCCCGATGAGCTCCGCGCCCAGCTCCGGCGGGTTGAACATGCGTCCCGCGACGCCGGAGGCGCGCAGGAAGTGGGACGCGCCGTCGAGAGCCGGGGCGCCGTAGCCGCGCGCGTACGACAGCGGCGCCACCGCGACGCGCTGCGCCACGAGCAGGACGAACGCCAGGAGCGACCAGCGCAGCACGCGCGGCCAGGTATCGTCGCGCGGCCGCAGCGCGTGGCCCAGCGCCAGCGCGATGACCGGGCACGCGGCGAGCACGGCCAGCGGCCGCAGGGCCGGCAGGGCGAAGGACAGCGCCACGCAGGTGGCGGCGATGAGGGTGGTGACGAACTCCTGCTGCAGCGTCATCCAGCAGGCGCCGAGGCCCGCGAGGGCGAACAGCGTCCACAAGGAGAGCCACGACGCCTGCCACCCGCCGTCGAAAGGCACGCCGTCGACGAAGGTCCGGGCCAACACGCCCCAGCCGTGCGGGTTCCAGGAGACCGCGAGCGCCGCGGCCAGGAACAGGATTCCGTAGCCCATGCGCTCTCGCGCCGCGGTCCGCAGGGATGCCTTGAAGGCCTTGAGGCCGACGAACCACACCGCCAGGATGGCCGAGGAGCCGTGCAGGTTCGCCCACAACGCCGTCAGCGCCGCGACGATGACCGCGTGCCTCCAATGGAAGCGCGCGCGCGGGCGCAGGAGGCGGATGAACAGCGCCGTGAAGAGGAGGTCGAAGACCGCCGGCGTCTCGGTGAACCCGGGCCACGCGCCCAGAGCGCCCAACGCGAGCAAGGTCGCCGCCGCCAAGGGGCTGCCGTGGTTGACCGGCAGCAGCAGCGCGAAGGCGAACGCGAGCACCACGCTCTTCAGGAAGACCACCAAGCGCGGCCCGCCGACGGCGTCGGCCTTGGCCATGGCGGCGTCGGCCAGCCACGAGTCCGTGCTCCAGCGCGCGCCGGCCGCGCCGGCGGAGAAAGGATCCGCGCGCGGCACCGCGCGCTGCTCCAGTATCCGGGCCCCGGTCGCGACGTGCAGCCAGGTCTTCGGCTCGTGCGCGGAGCGCAGGCCCAGCAGCAGGACGAACGCGAAGAGGATGGACGCCAACGGCCAATGCGGATGGTGCGGCTTCTCGTGCGGGTGCGCGTGAGCGTGCGCCGGCGCGCGGCCGTGGGCCTTCATCCCGCGGATTCTACCAATAAGAGGAAGGCTCCTCGGCCCCGGAAAACGCTAGAATCGCCGGACCCGGAGGACGCCATGGATTTCAACCCGACCGAAGAGCAGAAGACCATCCGCGAGATCGTCCGCAAGTTCGCGGAGACCAAGATAAAGCCGCGCGCCCACGAGCTGGACGAGAAGGAGGAGTTCTCGGTCGAGCTGACCAAGGGGATGGGCGAGGTCGGCATCTTCGGCATCATCGTTCCCGAGGAATACGGCGGCCAGGGCCTGCACTACGCCGAATACTGCATCGCCGTCGAGGAGCTCGCGCGCGTGGACGGCTCGCACGCCGCCACCGTGGCGGCCGGGGTGTCGCTGGGCATCGCGCCCATCCTGTACTTCGGGTCCGACGAGCAGAAGAAGACCTACCTGCCCGACCTCGCGGCCGGCAAGACTCTCTTCGCCTTCGGCCTCACCGAGCCGGGCGCGGGCTCCGACTCGCGCGGCTCGAAGACGACCGCGACCGAGAACCCCGACGGCTCGTGGACCATCGACGGCTCCAAGATCTTCATCACCAACGGCTCCACCGAGATGACGGCCGGCGCCATCGTGCAGGCCGTCAGCGGCCGCAACGAGGCCGGCGACCCCGAGTTCACCTGCTTCATCGTGCCCAAGGGCACCAAGGGCTTCACGGCGAAGACCATGCACAAGAAGCTGATGTGGCGCGCTTCCAACACCGCGGAGCTCTACTTCGACAAGGTGAAGGTGCCCGCCTCCGCGATGCTCGGCAAACGCGGCGCGGGCTCGCGCCAGATGCTCAAGACCCTCGACGCCGGACGCCTGTCCATCGCCGCGATGGGCCTGGGCTGCGCCCAAGGCGCCTACGAGGCCGCGTTGTCCTACGCGCAGCAGCGCCAGCAGTTCGGCAAGCCGCTCTCGCGCTTCCAGGCCATCTCGTTCAAGCTGGCCGACATGGCGCTCAAGATCGAGCACGCCCGCGTCTTCCTCGCCAAGGCCTGCTGGCTGCGCGACCAGGGCAAGCCCTTCGGCAAGGAATCGGCGATGGCCAAGCTCTATTGCTCCGAGGTCGCCCAGTGGGTCGCCAACGAGGCCGTGCAGATCCACGGCGGCTACGGCCTGATGAAGGAGTTCGACGTGGAGCGTTTCTACCGCGACCAGCGCCTGCTCCAGATCGGCGAAGGCACCTCGGAGATCCAACGCCTCGTCATCAGCCGCGCCATCGGCTGCTGACCCGCCTCAGTCGGCTTCGCGTTCCTTGAGGCGACGCCTCACGAACACGCCGAGCAGGAAGGCCAGGCCCGCCATGAACGACCACAACGCCGCGCGCCGCGCGTCGGCGCCGGGCGACGGGGCCGGCAGTTCCTGGGGCATCCCGCGCATCGCGGCCATGTCGCTGGCGCGCCGCGCGCCGTCGGCCGGCGCTTCGCCGGCGGACGGGGCGCCGTCGTAGGACGCGGGCTCGTCGGGCTGGAAGCCGGGCTCCGCGGCCGCCGCGTCTTCCTGCGAGCCGCCGCCTGCGCCCAGCGCGCCGGAGAGCGCCGCGAGCAGGGCGCTCAGCCGGCTCTTGCCGCCGCCTTTCGACGGCGCCGCCGCGCCGCCGCGCGAGGCCTCCTCCTGCGCCAGTTTCTTCTGGAACTCCTCGTCCTCCTTCTGCAGCCGTTCCCAGAACTCCTTGCTGCGGCGCGCGCGCGGCTTCTCTTCCTTGGCGGCCGCCTTCGGCGCCTCGGCCGTCAGCCGCGCGGCCGCGTCCGCCGACATGTTCTTGAGGTCCTCGGGCGCCACGAAGCGGCCTTTGGCGTAGGAGCCCTGCGTCGCGTTCGGGTTGCAGTTCCCGTCGAGGCGCGTGCAGGTCCGGCTCCACTGGAAGTCGCGCACCTCCGCCGTGGCCGCCACGTCCTTGAAGGTGGTCTCGCGCAGCTCGGGCTTGGTCGCGTAGTGCGAGCGCAGCTCCGCGAACTTGTCGCGCGGGATGACCTGATGGAAATCGGGCCGCTGCATCTGCGCCAGCGGCTCGCGCGCCAGCCGCCGCTGCAGCTCGGCCACCTCGGCGCTCGAAGCCGGCTTGCCGTCGGCGCGCAGCACGGAGGCCCCGCCCCCGGGCCCCGGGCCCACCTTCAGTCCCATGTCGCGGAACGGCTGGCCCATGCCGCCGGCCGCGGCGATCTGGAGCTCGCCCATGCTCATGGCCGCGGGCGGCGAGGACGGGATGGAGCCCGCGGGCGCGCCGCGCCGCGCGCCCCCGGAGCCCGACGCGCCCGCGCCGCCGGCGCCCGGCGAGCTCCCGGCGCCGTAGCTCGCCGGAGCGCCGCCGAACGAAGAGGCGGCATCGGGGTCCACGGGGCGGAACAGGCGCTGGAAAAGTCCGGTCAAACCCCTCGCCCGCTGCTCGACGCCGCGCCGCTCGACGGTGGCTTGGCGCGCGGGGTCCGAACGCGCGGCCTCGGCGCGGTCCAAAGTCTCCCGCGCCGATCGCTCGCCTTGGACGGCGGCGGCGGCTTGGGCGCGCGCGATGAACTGGTCATCCGACTCCCCGTCAAGACGCAGGACGGGCAGCGGCGGGAGCTGGGGTATCTCGATGGCGCGCAGCGTGACGGGTTCGATGGTGGCCAACGGCTCGGCCCGCAAAGGCGTGACCCGCAGCGGCGGGGTATTATTCGCGTCGGGCTTGCCTTGGACCTTATCGGCCACGCGGGCCAGGCGCTCGCGCTCCTCGGCCTGACGGGCCAGGTTCTCCTCGTAGGAGCGCCTCGTCAGGAAGCCCGCCACCTCCGCGTCCGAAGGCACCGGCCGCACCGTGCGGTCTTCGAGCCAGCGCGCGACGTGGGCGTCGTCCGCCGCGGCGATCAGCGTCAACAGCAGGGCCAACGCGGAAAAAGCGTTCACGCCGTCTCCTTGACGCGGCGGCGCGCGTAGACGGCCAACAGCGCCGCCAGCGCCGCCATGAAGCCCCACAGCGCGACGCGTCGCGCGCCGCCTCCGGGCGCGTTGGGCGGCGCGGGCGCGGGCATGCGCCGCGTCGCCGCCAAATCGCTCTCGCGGCGGGCCGTAGGCGCGCCGACGGCCTCGCCGGACTCCGCGAGCGGCCGGCCCTCCGCGTCGAGGGCGAGCCTCTCGTCGTACGCCGTCGCGTCCGCGTCGCCGGACGACCCGCCGCCCAGCGCTCCGGACAACGCCGACAGCAGGGCGCTGAGTCGGCCGCTGAGACCGCCGCCTCGCGGCGCGGGTTCCGAGCCGCGCGCGGAGGCCATCTGTTTGCGGTATTGCTCGTCCTCTTTGCGCAGCCGCTCCCAGAAGCTCTTGGCGTCCTCTTTGGCGCCGGCCTTGGGCGGCGCGGGTTCGGCCTTCAGGCGCGCGGCCGCGTCCGCCGACATGTTCTTGAGGTCTTCGGGCGACACGAAGCGCCCCTTGGCGTAGGAGCCCTGCGTCGCGTTGGGGTTGCAGTTCCCGTCGAGGCGCGTGCAGGTCCGGCTCCACTGGAAGTCGCGCACCTCCGCCGTGGCCGCCACGTCCTTGAAGGTGGTCTCGCGCAGTTCGGGCTTGGTCGCGTAGTGCGAGCGCAGCTCCGCGAACTTGTCGCGCGGGATGACCTGATGGAAATCGGGCCGCTGCATCTGCGCCAGCGGCTCGCGCGCCAGCCGCCGCTGCAGCTCGGCCACCTCGGCGCTCGAGGCCGGCTTGCCGTCGGCGCGCAGCACGGAGGCCCCGCCGCCGGGTCCCGGGCCCACCTTCAACCCCATGTCGCGGAACGGTTGGCCCATGCCGCCGGCCGCGGCGATCTGGAGCTCGCCCACGCCCATGCCGGCCTGGGCGGGCTTCATCGCGCCCGACGACGCCGCGGCGCGCGAGCCTTTGCCGCCTCCGACCCTTCCCGGGCTTGCGGCGCCCGGCGCCGCGCCGGGGGACGCCGAGCCGAGCGCGGCGTCCGGGTCCAAGGGTCGGAACAGCTGCTGGAAGAGGCCGACGAGTCCTTGCGCGTTCTGCTGCGCGCGGGCCTGGCCGTCGGGCGTGAGCCGCGCGGCCGTGGCGTCAGACGGCGGGGCCGCGCGCCTGACGCGTTCGTCGTATTGCGCTTGGGTCTCGCCGGGACGGCGCGGCGGCGCCCCCGTCCGGACCGGCTGCGGTCGCGTGGCCGCAGCCGCGGGCCCCGGAGTCGGCGCGCCGGGCCCGTCCTGCGCGACGAAGGCGCCCGCGGGCGGCACCAGGGACCTCGCGTCAGGCGTGCCGAGGCTGCGGATCATCTCCTCCGTCGTCTGGATCCCTCCGGGCTCCTCAGTCGGGAGCTCGGGCGGTCGCGCGTCGGCGTTCGCCCCGTTCGTGGGCGCCGTCGGCAGGCCGTCGCTGCGCTGAGGCAGGAGGTTGTTGACCCGTCGCCACTCGTAGCCCGCGTCGGAGACGAGGAAATCGGCGATTTCGCGGTCGGACGGCTTCCTTCCCCATAGCTCCGTGAGATGAGCGGTGATGTCCGCCGCGGACCCATCGACGGCGGATATGGAGAGAAGGACGACGAGGCTCGCCAGGAGACGCAATTACTCTAATTATTCGGCCGGAACCCGACGCTGTCAAGGCCGCCCCGAGACGGGTAGAATACCGCGTGATGATGGCACCCGGCGGTCTCAAGCGGCTGTCGCCCTTGCTCCTGCTCCTCGCCGCGGTCGGCGCCCTGAGCCTGGGGGCGCGCGTCACCGACCTGGGCCGCGTCGCCGAGCTCAAGACCGTGGACTGGCGCTTCCGGCGCTTCAGCGAGCCGGCGCGCCGAGACCCCTCCATCGTCCTGGTCATGATCGACCAGGCCAGTCTCGACCATTTCGAGAAGGACGGGGTGTACTGGCCCTGGCCGCGCAGCATCTACGGCGCCGCCCTCTCGTTCCTCAAGAAAGGCGGCGCGCGAGTCGCCGTGCTCGACATCCTGTTCACCAATCCGTCGTCCATCGGCGCTGACCAGGACGCGGAGCTGGCCCGTTCGTTCAAGGACTTCGGCCGCGTCGTCGTCGCGATGGAGACCGGCGTGACGCCCCACCCCCTGCGCGCGACGCCGCCCCCGGCCCGCTTCGCGGTGCCGGCTCCGGCGTGGTCCGCGGGGGTACCCGCGAAGGCCGCCGTGCGCCCGCCCATCCCCGAGCTGAGCGCGGCGGCCGAGCGCCTCGGCGACACGGCCATGCCCCCCGACCTCGACGGCGTGTTCCGGCGCGTGCCGCTCGCCGTGAGGCTGGGCGACGCCTATTACCCGACCTTGCCCGCGGCCGCGGCGATGTCCGCCTCCGGGAAGAGCCTCGACGCGCTCGCGCCGCCGTGGAGCGACGGCACGCTCGCCGTGCGCTTCCACGGCAAGGCCGTGACCGCCGACCCGCGGCTGAAGACCTATCCGGTCTATCCCATCGGCTCGCTCATCAGCGGCTGGCAGGCCCTCTCGGAAGGCAAGAAGCCGGAGCTCGATCCCGGACTCTTCAAGGACAAGGTCGTCTTCTTCGGCATGACCGCGGCCGGCCTGCTCGACAACCGCCCCTCGCCGGTCTCGCCCGTCTTCTCGGGGACCGAGATACTGGCCGCCGCCACCGACAACCTGCTCAACCGCGACTTCCTGCGCGCGGGCGGGACCGCGTCGGCCGCGGCGCTCGTCCTCGCCGCGCTGCTCGCCGCCGGCCTCGCGTCGCGCCTGTCGAAGTACGCGTGGATGTCCTTCGGCCTGACGGCCGCCGCGTCCGCCGTTCTGGCGGGCGTCTCCGTCGCGGCGTTCCGTCACGGCCTCGTGCTCGACGCGGCCGCGCCCCAGCTCGCTCTGTGGCTGGGCTTCGCCGCGGCCTCGGCGTGGAGCTACGCGGTCGAGGGCCGCCAGCACCGCTACATCCAAGGCGCCTTCGGTCACTACCTGTCCCCCGAGATCGTGCGCCGCATCTCGGAGAGCCCGGAGAGCCTGCGCCTGGGCGGCGAGCGCCGCGAGGTCACCTTCTACTTCTCCGACATCGCGGGCTTCACCACCTTCTCCGAGAAGCTCGAGCCCGAGGCGCTGACCAAGCTGATGAACACCTACCTGGGCGAGATGACCGACACGGTGCTCGAGACCGGCGGCACGCTCGACAAATACATCGGCGACGCGGTGATGGCGTTCTGGGGCGCGCCGCTGCCCATGAAGGACCACGCCCTCGTCGCCTGCAAGGTCGCGCTGGCCAACCAGCGCAAGCTCGCTCGGCTGCGCGAGGAGTGGACGAAGGCGGGTTGGCCGCCGGTGCGCAACCGCATCGGCTTGAACTCCGGCCCCGCCATCATCGGCAACATGGGCTCGCCCAAGCGCTTCAGCTACACCGCCATCGGCGACAACGTCAACCTCGCCTCGCGGCTGGAGGGCGCCAACAAGCCCTACGGCACGGGCATCATGATCTCGGAGTCCACGCGCCTGGCCGCGGGCGACGCCATCGAGGTCCGCGAGCTTGACTACATCAAGGTGAAAGGAAAGAATCTTCCCATCCGCGTCTACGAGCTGCTCGGGCTGAAAGGCGAGACGGACCCGCGCCAGCTCGACAAGGCGCGCCGTTTCGAGGAAGGCCTGGCGCTGCTGCGGGCGCGCAGGCTCGACGAGGCGGAGGCGGCTTTCCGCGCCGTCGAGGCGGAGCACGGAGCGGACGAATCCTGCGAGCTGTTCCTGGAGCGCTGCGCCGAGGTCCGCCGGGAGCCGCCGCCGCCGGATTGGGACGGGTCGTTCGCGCTGACGGAGAAATAGGAGACTCATGAAGAAGACCATCGCCGTCCTCCTCGCCGCCGCGGGCCTGCCCGCCGCCGCGCTCGCCGCCACGGTCACCGTGCTCGTCACGGAGACCGCGGTGCGCAAGAAGCCCCAGTTCTTCGCCCCTTCCGCGGGGACCGCCAGGCTCGGCCAGACCTTCGAGGCCGAAGGCCCCGACGGAGGCTGGTACAAGGTGGACGGGCGCCTCGACGGGTACATCCACGCGAGCGCGGTCACGGCCAAGAAGGTCAAGGTCGGCTCCGACGCCGTCGCCGGCGGCGGCGCCACCGCCGAGGAGGTCACGCTCGCGGGCAAGGGCTTCAACGCGCAGGTGGAGAAGGCCTACGGGGCCAAGAACGGCTCCGCCGACTTCTCCGCCGTCAACGCGATGGAGCGCCGCGAGGTCTCCGAGTCCGCGGTGCTCGAGTTCATGCGCGCGGGCGGCCTGCTGCCCGAGGGAGGCGCCCGATGAAACGCTCCCTGCCGCTGCTGCTCGTCCTGCTCGCCGGCTGCGCCGGCCTCGAGAAATACGGCCTGGGCGCCGACAGCGCCGTGGGCCAGCGCCTGCAGAAGGTCGACTTCGACAAGGTCGGCAAAGGCGTCACCGCGCTTCGCAAGGGCGTCGAGGAGATCTCCGAGAGCGAGGAATACTACATCGGCCGCGCGGTCTCCGCGCAGATCCTCGCGCGCTACAAGCCTTGGCGCAACGAGGGCGCCAACCTCTACGCTCAGAAGGTGCTGCAGACGGTGGCCATGGCGTCGGACCGCCCGGACACCTACAAGGGCTGGCACGTCCAGCTCCTCGATTCCGACGAGGTCAACGCCTTCGCCGCGCCCGGCGGCTTCGTCTTCCTGACCCGCGGCATGGTCAAGCGCGCGAAGACCGAGGACGAACTCGCCGGCGTGCTCGCCCACGAGGTCGCGCACGTGGTCAAGAAACACGGCCTCAAGACCATCCAGACCGCGCGGCTCACCTCCGCGTTCACCCTCCTGGGCTCCGAGGCCGCGAAGAGCTACACGCCCCAGCAGGTTCAGCAGTTGACCTCGGCGTTCGAAGGCGCGGTCGAGGACGTGGTCAACAAGCTCGTGGTCAACGGCTACAGCCGCGACAAGGAGTACGAATCCGACCGGCTCGGAGCGGCCTACGCCAAGGCCGCCAACTACGACCCCAACGCGCTGAAGGCCTTCCTCGCCCGGCTCGGCGCCGACGACAAAGGCGGCGGCATGTTCAAGACCCACCCCTCGTCGGCCAAACGCGTGGACGAGTTGGGCGCGCTCAGCGCCTCGGCGTCCCACAAGAAGCCGGCCGCGCGCCAGGGCCGCTTCAACGCCGCTCTGCGCTAGGGAACGCGCCTGTACGCGCGGCGAGGGATGGTGCCTTTCTCGCCGTCGTAGTTCGTCAACTCGAGCGCGGGAACCGTCGCCGCGGGACCCGTCTTGACCAGGCGGATGGAGACCGACACCTCGTAGCGCTTCGTCAGCGGGCTCCCTCGGTAGATGTGGACGGAGGACTCGACGCCGCGGGCGCCCTTGACCCAATCCGCGACCGCGTTCGCCTGCGCGTCGACGACCCGCCGGTATTCCCCGGACCCGATCACGCCCTCGCGACCGACGAAGTCCGTGATCACCTCGGGCGCCAGCGCCTTGTACTTCTTGAGCACGATGATGTTGAGGTCGAGCACGCCGCCGGGCTCGAGCATGTCGAGCATCTTCTGGACGTTGCCGGCCAGGTCGCGGCTGTACACGCCGACGGAGAAGCTCGCCGTGATGTAGGAGACGCCGCGCGGCACGGGCGCGTTCTCGAAGAACGCCCCGTGGAACGGGTGGGCTCCCGGCTCGAGGGCGGCGTAGTCCGGCGCCGCGCCGTCCAGTCGCCGCCAGCGCCGCGGATGGAACGGAGACGCGCCCGTGGGCGCGTTGAGGTCCAGACCCACGGCGACGATGCCCGGGTTGAGGGCGGCGCCCTCCGCCAGCGCGAAACCGTCGCCCATGCCGACGTCCACCCAGAGCGCGCCCGGCCGCAGCCCCGCGATGATCTCCTCCGGCGCGCGGAAGTGCGAGCTGCGGCGGAAATGCCCGTGCACGAGCCTGCGTTCCACCGCGTGCTCCTGGCCCGGTTCGATGGGCTCCTCCGCGTGGAACACCTTCCTGTAGCTCGCCAGCCCGCGATGGGTCGTGTAGTCCTTGTTGACCTCGATGCCGGGCATCGTCCCGGCCTGGGCCGAGACCGGCGGCGGCTCGGGGGCCGGGACGCGCGCGCGGGGACGCCACGGCAGCAACCCCGAGAGTCGCGGCCCGCGGGGAGCGGCGGCGACGACGGGCGCCGCCTGCGCGGCCGCCTGCGGAGCGCGCCCCTCCCAGACGGCGACGGCCTCGTCCACCGCCGCGCGCGCGCCGATGCCGCGCGCGCTCCAGACCTCGGCGGCCTTCTCGCGCACGCGCCGGGCGTCGGCCGGCTCCAGCGCGGGCTCGAGCACCGTCAAGGCGGCGAGCATGTCCGGTCGTGGCTCCGGCGAATCAGCAGCCGCGGCGCCAACGGCGGCCACGGCGGCGCGCAGCGCCCGCGCTTGGTCGGCCGGCTCCAGGCCGGGGCGCGGAGCCGGCGCCAGGTCGAGAGCGTGCCACAACGCGGAGCGCACGAGCGGTTGTGAGAGGTCGAGCCCCGCCAGATGCGCGCCCGCCGGCGTGAGCGCGGCCTGCCACGCCGGGGCGCGCGCCGGTGCGCGCAGGGCCGCGCCGATGGCCCCGGCGTCGCTCGCCAAGGCCAGGAACAACACGAGCGCGACGCTCGGTCGAAGCCTCATGACTCCAGTATGGCCGCCGCCGCTCGCCGCCGCCAGCGCCTTCGGACCCGGTCGGACGGGGGTGCCGCGGGACCAGAAACCGGGCGGCGCGCCTCCGGCGCCGGTGTGAAGTCCGCCTTCCTCCCGGCTCAGGCCATTCGACCCCCGCATCGGGGCCCATCCGACCCATGCGACCGACTCGCTTCCTCTATACAATGAGGTCGTGACCGTCCCGCGGCCCTTCTGGCTGCTGTTGTTGGCCGTGCCCGCCTCCGCGAGCCGCGTCGTCGCGCCTCGCGTGAGGACCGTGACGGCCGTCTCGCCCTTGGGCTCCGGCATGACGACGCCCTCCCCGCGCTTGACGGGGACCTCGCCGCTCGCCGCTCCTCTCGGCGCGCCGGCGCCGGCTTTCCCGCGCCTGCCGCCCGCGCCCTCGCTCATCGCCGCCCCCGCGCCCGCCGACGCCCCCCAGCCCCTGGTGCCGGGCCTGCCCGCGGTGCCGATGCCTAACTTCATCCCGCAGGCCGCCCGCGCCGACGCCCCGCTCGAGGACCAGACCGGCGCCGGACGCGCCATGTTCGACCTCGGCGCCCCCGCCGGTGGCGAGGTCTCCGCGACGCCACGCCTCGCCGCCGGCCCGACTCGTCCGGAGCTCGGTCCCGGCTGGTCGCTCGGCTCCTTCACCGGCGAAGGCGGCCAAAGCGTCGCCTACAAGCGCCGCGCCGGGACCGACCGTTCCGCTCCGGCGCGCGTGTTCTCCGGCGGCCTCGCGCTCAACGAGAGCTTCGACACCCTCTTCGCCGGCCGCGCGGCCGCCCGCGACGAATATTTCCTCTGGACGCGGGCCCACGCGCCCACCGGTTGGACGCCCACGCGCTCGCCGCTGGACGCCGACGCGCTCGATCTGGCGCGCATGCTCGTGACCGCCGCGCGCGGCGGCTCGGGCAAGACCGAGCTCGTGCTCCATTCCTTCGGCACCTTGGTCTTCCAGCGCATGCTTCAGCTGCGCGGCGAGCCGCTCGTCGACGAGGCGTTGGCGAGCCTCGCCGGCCAGCGCGTCGTGTTCCTGCACGGCACCACCCGCTACGAGGGCTCCGAGCGCCGCGCCGGCCGTGAGTTCGAGCAGATGGGCCAGGCCACGCGCGCGTTCACCGACTGGCTCAACACGGCCGACGACATGGTCTCGCTGTGGGAGAAGACCGCCCGCCTCAACCCGCTGTTGGGACCGGCCGTGGAGATGTGGCTGGCGCAGTGGCGCGTCCAACGCGAGCAAGTCCTGTCCATGGCCTCGCGCGACGCCGTCGCCATGATGCGCAAGGACCTCTCCGAGCCCTGGGCTCCCGAGCTCGAGCCCGCGCGGCGCCGCTTCCAGCAGGCGCTCGAACGCGACGCGCGCGACCCGGGCTGGCAGGAGGCGCTGCTGCGCCGCTCCGGCGACATGTTCCGCCTGGCGATGACGCCCGCCGACGTCAAGCACCTGCGCAAGCTCGGCGTGACCGTCGAGATGGTCCACGCCCGCGGCGACGCGCTCCTCAATTGGGAGACCGCCCGCGCCCTCTACGACCTCTACGGCGTGAAGTCGCCCGCCGAGGCGCCCCCCGCCGGCACCGTGCTCGAAGGCCGCGGCGCGCGCGCCATCATCGTGGACGGCGACCATTACTGGCCGCTCAAGCGTCCCGGCGAGCTCGCCCGCCTGCTCGACCGATGAAGGCCGTCCGCGCCCTCGGTCTCCAGCTCGGACTGCCGCGCGTGCCTGTCCGCGTCGAGGAGGAGCGCGCCGACCTCTCCACCTTCAGCGAACGCGACACGGGCCTGGCCGCCGACGCGCTGCACGTCGCGCCGCCCAAGACGCTATGGACCCCGTTGACCGGGCCCGTCCCGGGTCGCCTCGTGACGGGTACCGTGGCGCCGGAGCACCAGGCGCGTTTCCTGCTGCGCATCCCGACGGACTGGAACGGCCGCCTCGTCGTCGCCGCCGCGTCCGGCGTGACCGGCGAGCGGACCTACGACCTCTACCTCTCCGACTACCTCCTGTCGCGCGGCTTCGCCTTCGCCGCCACCGACAAAGGCGTGCGACTGGGCTTGGTGGACGACGTCATCGTCATCCCCCAGACGCCGGAGACCTCGGTGCGGCGCTGGGCCGGCCGCCTGGAAGACCTGGCCCGCCTCGCCATCGCGGAGTGCGCGAAGGCGCGGGGCCGGAAGCCCGACTTCGTCTACGCCGCCGGACTCTCCAACGGAGGCTTCATCGCGCGCAAAGCCGCCGAGTCCGACGCGGGACTCTTCGACGGCGCCGTCGAGGTGTCGGGCGTGTTGTGGCGCGCCGACGCCGGCAACCTCCTGCGCGAGCTGCCCGCCGCTCTGCGCGCGACCGCCGCGGCGCCCTACGACAAGAAGGCGCTCGCGGCCGCGGGTTACCCCGATTTCGACGCGCGTTGGGAGCCGGTCGTGTCCTGGTACCGCGACTCGTATTGGTCCGCGGTCCTGAACATGTTCATCGGCGACTTGGACCCCGGCTACCACGGCCCGGATGAGGACTATGACCTCTCCAAGCGGCCCGCCGCTCTTGAAGCCATACGCTCCTTCGAGAACACCGGCGACCTCAAGGTCCCCCTCGTGTCCATCGCGGGGCGCCGGGACTGGCTCATCCCCTGCGCCTCGCACGCCGAGGCATACGCCGCCCTCGTCAAGAAGGCCGGCAAGTCCGCCCTCCATACCCTCGAGATCGTGGAGGACGCGTCCCACATCGACACCAACGCGGAGACCTTCCCCTTCATCGTCCCGCTGATGCCCCGGCTGCACGCCGCGTTCGCCGCGTTGGACCGGTCGAACGCGTGAGACGGGCGGCGCTCGCGGCGGCGTGCCTGCTGGCCGTCCCGCCGGCGCTCGAGGCGCTCGCGCGCGCCGCGCTCGCGGTCTGGCTGCGCGACCCCGCCGTCCTCGTCGCCACGCCGGCGAGCATGGGGCCTTATTCGGCCATGCGCCCCGATCTGAATCTCGACGGCTACCTCCGCTACGCGCCCGGCTCGCTCAAGCGGCTCTACACGCCTCACCCGTGGTTCGGCCTGCGTCCGTACCATACGCGCTTCAACGCGCTGGGCTTCCGCGGCCCCCAGCCCGTCGTGCCCAAGCCGTCCGGCGTGTTCCGCGTCGTCTGTCTGGGCGAGTCATCCACGCTGGGCGCCTTCAACCCCGACGACGAGACCTTTCCCGCCTTGTTGGAGAAGGCGCTCAACGCCTCGGCGCCGGCCGGCCTGCGCTTCGAGACGGTCAATCTCGGCGTCGCGCGACAGACGAGCGCGGCGCTCGGCCCGCTCTTGCGGCGCGTGGTCCTGCCGCTCGACCCGGACCTCGTCGTCTTCTACGGCGGCCACAACGACGCGCGCGACGCCTTGTTCGGCCCGCCGCCCGAACCCTCCGGCCCGTGGCTGCTGCCGCAACTGGCGCTGATGGCGCGGCTGCGCCTCTTCGCGCGCGGTCCCGCCGCCGAGGCAGCGCGGGCCGCGGACGCCGCGCTCGCCCCGCGTTTCCGTGACGCCCTCCTCTCGACCGCGGACGCGCTGAGCCGGCGCGGCGTCCCGTTCATCGTGGCGACCCAGAAACACGGCGGCGCGAGCCGGGGCGAGCGTCCCTACGCCGTCGAATACGCGCGGGTCGCGGCGGCGCTCGCGCGCGACGGCTCCTTCGCCGACGGCCTCGACGCCGTGACCTACGCGCATCACCGCCTCATGGCGGCCGTGTCCGGCTACGCCGCGGGCCGTTTCGTCGTCGTGGACGGCATCGCGGCGCTCGACGCCGCGCCGCGCGCGTTCGTCTCGCCTATCCACCTGACCCGCGCGGGCAACGAGGCTCTGGTCCGCGCTCTCAGCGCGCCGGTCCTGGAGTCGGCCGCGCGCCGGTCACGACCAACACCGCCGGCCGCGCGAAGACCTCGCCCGGACGGCACGAGTCCGGCGCCAGCGCGGTGAAGTCGCCCACCACCTTGCGCTCGCGCATGGCGCGCAGCCGCTCGTAGTAGCGGCCGACGGAATCCGGAAGCCCCCCCTCCGGGCGGCAACGCACAGGCGCCATCACGAGCGCGCCCCCCGGCTCCAAGTGCTCCAGGACGCGCTCCAGCGTCGGGCCGCCGTCGTCGCGACCCCAGAACAGGACGTGCGACAGCGCGAAGGTGGACAAGATGAGCGGGAAGCGCATGCGGCCGCCGCCCTCGCTGCGCAGGTCCAGCGTCTCGAACGACTGCGCGTGGTAGCTGCGCGGGTGCCGCCGGACCCATCCGACGACGCGCTCGTCGTAGGCGCCGTCCTCGGGTTCGGACGCGGTGGACGGCCTGCGCGGGTCGTCGATGGTCCCCTTGCCGTCGTGGCGCGGGTAGGCGCGGTCCACCGCGTGCACGGTCTCCTCCGGGCAGGGCGCCGGCGGCCGCGCCAGCGGATGAGGATTGGCCCGGTGATGAGCGCGCTCCGCGAGCAAGGTGAGGATGAACGACGAGCGTCCCTCGCCGAGGCTGAGCGCGCCGCCGCACCCGGTCGTCGCGTCCGCCATGGCCCGCACCACGAGCCGCAGCGGGTCCACGGTCGCGCCACCCTCGGTCGCCAGCGGGCCGGTGTCCAGCAGCGCGAGTAATTCGGGCGTCGTGCGCCCGGTGATGAGGGCCCAGCCGCCTTTGGCCCCGTACGGCGCCGCGGGCGCCGCCGCCGCGGCCAGCGCCGCGGCCAACACGAGCGGCGCGCCGGTCACTGCGCCGTCCAGCCGCCGTCCACGCTGAGCGAGGCCCCCGTCATCTGAGCCGCGGCGTCGGAGCACAGGAACACCGCCAACCCGCCGATCTGCTCGGTGGTGGCGAAGTCGCCGGAAGGCTGCTTCTCCGACAGCAGGCGTTTGCGCGCGGCGTCGCCGGACAACGCCTCGCGTTTGGCCAGGGCGTCTATCTGCTTCTGCACGAGCGGCGTCAGCACCCAACCCGGACAGATGGCGTTGCAGGTCACGCCCGAGCCCGCGGTCTCCAGCGCCACGACCTTGGTGAGCCCGACGAGGCCGTGTTTGGCCGCGACGTAAGCCGCCTTGCCCGTCGAGGCCACGAGACCGTGCGCCGACGCGAGGTTGATGATGCGCCCCCAGCCTCGCCGGCGCATGCCCGGCAGCGCCGCGCGGATGGAATGGAAGCCGGCGGAGAGGTTGATGGCGAGCACGGCGTCCCACTTGTCCGTGGGGAAGTCCTCGAGCGGCGACACGTGCTGGATGCCCGCGTTGTTGACCAGGACGTCCACGGCGCCCAGCTCCTTCTCCGCCGCGCGCACGAGGTGCTCCACCTCGGCCGGCTTGGTCATGTCCGCGCCGTGGTAGCCGACCCGCGCGCCCGACAGACGCCCGAGGCCGCTCTTGAGCTCCTCGATGAGCTCCTTGTCGCCGAAGCCGTTGAGCATCACCGCCGCGCCCTGCGCCGCGAGCGCCGTGGCGATGCCCAGACCGATGCCGCTCGTGGAGCCCGTCACGACCGCCGCCTTGCCCTTGAGAGTCACGCGTCCTCCAGATCTTAGCCCGGAGCCGGGATCGAACCGGCGACCTCCCGCTTACAAGGCGGTTGCTCTGCCACTGAGCTACCCGGGCGTCTCGACGCAGTTTAACAGGTTGGGACGGCCTTGGGGAGGGGCGGCTCCGCGGTCACTCGTCGGAGGCGGCGGCCGACCCGGCCAACCGCGCCGTCAGGGCGCGGGTCTCGTCCTCCAGCGCGCGGTAGAACGGCTCGCCGGCCTCGCGACGGATGGTCTCGCGCAGCGCGGCGCCGCCGGGTCCCGCGGCGTCCTCGAGCGCCTCCAGGCAGGCCGACAGCCGCTGCGCCTCGTCGGCCGTCAGGCGCGTCGCGGCGTCGCGCGTCTCGGCGCGCAGCTCGTCGCGCCGCGCCGCGTAGGCGCCCGCCGGGTCCGCCATCTCCGCCGTGGACAGCCCCAACGCGTAGTGGGGGTTGCGGCGGGCGAGGGCGCGGTAGGTCGCCGGCACGTCGGACGGGTCGGGCGCATGGCGCGGCGTCCCGCCCGATTCCAGGACGACCAGCGCGCCGATGAGCCGGGCCCTCACCTCGTCGTCGCGATGGTACGGGAACGCGCTCAGACCGTCGCGCTGCGCGCCGCGCATGTAGAGCAGGTGGCCGAGCAGCTCGTGAGCGATGGTCTCCGCCAGCGCGTGGTCGCGCGACGCTTCCGGGAGCGCCATGAACAACCGGCTGACGAGGACGACCGGGCCGCCGGGCGCGTCCGGCATGAGTCGCCCCGTCGGAGCCCCCTCCAGAGTCGCCGCGCCGTCTCGCGTCTCGACGCGACC
>JANRKA010000045.1:0-4177 GCA_033875325.1 Elusimicrobiota bacterium
GGCCGGCGTCTTCAAACGGACGGAGGCGGCGGGGCGGCGGGCTTGGGCGCGGGAGCGGCGGGCGCCGGCATCGGCTTGGGCGGCACGGGGACCTGGCCCGCCACCAGCGCGGGGGTCTTGAAGTCCTCGGGGATGAGCTCCATCTTCGCGAACACGGGATGTTCGGCGCTCTTCTGGGACTCCAACGAGCTGGCGTGGCCGTAGACCGTGGCGGTGGGCACCATCTTGATGGTCTCCCACGGGCAGTCCTTGGAGCAGAGCTGGCAGCCGATGCAGATCTCGTAGTCCACGTAGACGCCGTTGTTGGAGGGGTCGTCGCCGAACTTGACGATGCAGTTGGGGACCGGGCACACCGCGATGCAGACCTCGCAGCCTGTGCAGCCGGTGAGGTCCACCAACGCCTTGATCTTGGCCTTGGAGGCGCCTTTGACGAGGGCGGCGCGGCGAGCGTCGTTCTGGGGAGCGGGCATGTTAGACGGCCTCCAGCATCTCTTGGGCGTGTCCGGCGACCGAGACCTTGCGGTCGGCCCTCAGCAGCTTGCCGTCCGGGCCGATGACGAAGGTCGAGCGCTCCACGCCCATGAACTTGCGGCCGTAGAGGGATTTCTCCTTCCACACGCCGTACGCCGAGCAGATGGCTTTGTCCTCGTCCACGAGCAGCGGGAACGGCAGGCCGTGTTTGGCCTTGAAGCCGGCGTGGGACTTGGCGGTGTCGGGGCTGACGCCCAACACGACGACCTTCTTCTTGTTGAAGGCGTCGAAACGGTCGCGGAAGTCGCAGGCCTCGACGGTGCAGCCCGGGGTGTTGTCCTTCGGGTAGAAGTACAGCACCACGGTGCGGCCCTTGAGGGACTTCAGCGCCCAGGGGCGCCCGGTCTCGTCGGGGGCGGAGAAGTCGGGGGCCTTGTCCCCGACGCCGACTTCCTTCGCCTTGGTGGCGGCCATGCGCTCATTGTACAAGTCCGCCCGGCAAAGGTCAAACCGCCCCGCGTCGTGTTAGAATCACCGTGATGCCCATGGCTCTCCCGCCCGCGCTGCCCAACCACTCCGCCGACGCGGTGGCGCGCGTCACCCGCCGCCTCCTGCTGTTCACCTGCCTGGGCACCCCCGTCACGGCCCTGAGCGTGTTGTACCTCTTCCGTCGCGGCCATCTGTCCCTGGAGGCCGCCGTGGCGGCGGGCACGGTCGCCCTCGTGACCTTGCTGGCCTCCCAGATCGTCTGGAGCGCGGCGGTGGTGCGCCGCGCCCAGGAGGACTCCCGGCGCTCCGCCGAGGAGACGCGCAGGCTCCACGAGCGCTTCGTGCGGGCGGTGCAGGGCTCCTCCGACGGCCTCTGGGACTGGGACGTGACCAGCGGCGAGGTCTACTTCTCGCCGCGTTGGCTGAACATGCTCGGCTACGGCGAGAACGAGCTGCCCCACAGCTTCGAGACCTGGAAGAGCCTCATCCACCCCGACGAGCTGGAGCGCTGCCTCAGGGCCGTGGACGACTACCAGCACGGCCGCACGGCGCTCTACGAGGTCGAGCACCGCCTGCGCCACAAGGACGGCACCTACCGCTGGGTGCTCACGCGCGGGGCCCTCCTGCGCGACGCCGCGGGCGCCCCGCTGCGCATGTCCGGCTCGCACACCGACATCCACGAGCGCAAGCTGGCCGAGGAGGCCCTCAAGGAGAGCGAAGCCCGCTTCCGCCAGGTCACCGACAACATCCGCGAGGTCTTCTGGCTCTCGGACGTGAAGAAGGACGAGGTCATCTACGTCAGCCCCGGCTACGAGCTGATCTGGGGACGCTCGGTGAGCTCGCTGAAGGACTCCCCCTTCGATTGGCTCGAGGCCATCCATCCCGAGGACCGGCAGCGGGTCGTCGCCGCGGCGACGAGCCGCCAGGCCACGGGCGAATACGACGAGGTCTACCGCATCCTGCGCCCTGACGGGACCATCCGCTGGATCCGCGACCGCGCGTTCCCCGTCAAGGACGAGACCGGCAAGGTCTACCGCATCGCCGGCCTGGCGGAAGACGTCACCGAACGCCGCCGCCTCGACGAGGAGCTGCGCGCCGCGCGCGACGCGGCGCTGGCCTCGGCCCGGGCCAAGTCCGCGTTCCTGGCCAACGTGAGCCACGAGCTGCGCACCCCGCTCAACGCCGTCATCGGCATGAACGAGCTCATGCTCGAGACCTCCGCCGACGAGACCCAGCGGGAGCGCGCCGCGGTCGCCCGCGACGCCGGCCGCGGGCTCCTGTCGCTCATCGACGACCTGCTCGACTTCTCCCGCCTGGAAGCCGGGCGCCTGACGCTGGACCCCGCGCCCTTCGACCCGCGCGCGCTCGTCGCCGGCGTCGAGCGCCTCTTCCGCCAGCGCGCGCAGGAGAAGGGGTTGGCCCTCACCGCGACGGTCGCGCCCGAGGTCCCGGCCGCCCTACACGGCGACGCCGGGCGCCTGCGCCAGATCCTGCTCAACTTCGTCGGCAACGCGGTCAAGTTCACGGAATCGGGCTCCGTGGCCGTGGAGGCCGATTGCCCGCGCGTGGGCGACGGCGCGGCCCTGCTGCGCCTGCGCGTGCGCGACACCGGGCCCGGCGTGTCCCCGGCCGCGCGCTCCTCGCTGTTCAACGCCTTCAGCCAAGGCGACGCCACGGTCACGCGCCGCCACGGCGGCGCCGGGCTGGGCCTGGCCATCTGCCGGCAGATCGCCGAGCTCATGGGCGGCGAGGTCGGGGTCGACAGCGAGCCCGGCCGCGGCTCCTCGTTCCGCTTCGAGGCCTCCTTCCCCCTCGCCGCGGCCCTGCCCTCGCCCGCGGCCCCCTCCTGCCGCGCCGACGCGCGGGGGGTGAGCGTGCTCGTCGTCGAGGACAACCCGGTCAACCGGCGCGTCATCCTCTCCCAGCTCGAGCAGCTGGGCTGCCCCGCCCAGACCGCCGAGAACGGCGCCGTCGCGCTCGACCGGCTCACGCGCGAGCGTTACGACCTCGTCCTCATGGACTGCGCCATGCCGGTGCTCGACGGCTACGCCGCCACCGCGGCCCTGCGCCGCCGCGAGGGCGCCGGCCCGCGCACCCCGGTCATCGCGCTGACCGCCGGCGCGCGCGCCGAGGACCGCGCGCGCTGCCTGGAGGCGGGCATGGACGACCATCTCGCCAAACCCGTCAGCCTCGACCAGCTCGCCGCAGCCCTCTCGCGCTGGGGCGGCGCCGTGGACCCCGGCACGCTCGAGCGCGCGCGCGAGGCCGTGGGCGCCGAGGCCGCGCGATGGCAGGCCGCCTATCTCGCCGACGCACGCCGCCTGCTGGGCGTCATGGGCGCGGCCGCGGCCGGCGGCGACGACGAGGCGTTGCGGCGCGCGGCGCACACGCTCAAAGGCGCCAGCGCCGCGCTCGGGGCGCGCCGTCTCGCCGACCTGTGCGCCCGCGTCGAGGCCGGCGCCGCCCTCGACGCCGGCGCGCTGGAGCGCGAGCTCTCCCGCGTCGAGGCCCGTCTCGCGGCCTAGCAGGCTGCCGGCAAAGCCCCCGCGCCCGCTCGACTGACGCTGGAGTCAGTGATTATCAGTAGCAACTCGCGCAGACGCGAGCTCGCTTCCCATCATGTCGTCTCCCATCCGCGCGCAGGGTTCGGCAACGGCCGTCCGGCCCGAACTGCTAGAATCGCCGCATGCCCGAGGCCGCGCCCGACTCGCTGCTGAGCATCCTGCAGTTCACCATCTCCCCGGCCGTGCTGGTCACGGCCGTGAGCCTGCTCCTGGGCCCGTCCATCACGCGCCTGGGCCGCGCCATCGACCGCGCCCGCGCGCTCAGCCGAGAGCTCGAGGCCGGCGCCGGCGAGCGCGGCGCCAAACTCGAGCAACTGCGCCTGGTCCATCAGCGCGCCCATTGGCTGCGCTGGTCCATCACCTGTTACGGCGCCAGCGTGTTCCTCTCCTGCCTGATGGTCTTCCTGATGTTCGTGAAGGTGCTCGCGGGCTGGAAGGTGTCCACGGCGGTGCTCGTGCTGCTGGGCCTGGACATCTTCGCTCTCATGGCCGGCGCCGCCTTCTTCCTGCTCGACCTCTCGTTGGGCCTGCGCGCCCTCGACATCGAGGTCGCCCCCCACCTCAAGTCGCGCTGACCGCCCGGCGCGCGGCCGCGACGAGGCGCGTCGCGGCGTGGGCCGCGGCGTCGGGCCGCGCCGCCGCCCGTGCCGCGG
>JANRKA010000046.1:0-9465 GCA_033875325.1 Elusimicrobiota bacterium
CGTCGGCGCGCCGCCGGGCCAACCCGGCTTCCCCGGGCGCGGGCGGCGCGCACAGGCGCGCGGCGAGCTCCGCGCCGACGGTCTTGGCGAGCGCGCGCGTCAGCGCCTCGGCGCGCGCGCGTCGCTGGTCCACCGACAGGCGGAAGCCCAGGCCGAACTCGGCCGCGTCCTCGAACAGCGAGTTGGACCAGGCCGGCCCGCGGCCCGCGGCGTCTTTGGTCCAGGGCGTGGACGGCAGGTTGCCGCCGTAGATGGACGAGCAGCCCGTCGCGTTGGCCACGAGCAGGCGGTCGCCGAAGAGCTGGGTCAGCAGCTTGAGGTACGGCGTCTCGCCGCAGCCCGCGCAGGCCCCGGAGAACTCGAAGAGCGGGCGGCGCAGCTGCGAGGTCTTCACGCTCACGGGCGGCGCGGCGGAGAGGTCCGCCTCGGGAAGGGCCTCGAAGAAGTCCCAGCGCCGTCCCTCCTCGGCGCGGGGCGCGGGCGCGAGCGTCTCCATGTTCAGCGCCTTGAGCCGGGTCTCCTGCTTGTTCTTCGCGGGGCAGGCCTCGACGCACAGGCCGCAGCCGGTGCAGTCCTCGGGCGAGACCTGCACGGTGTAGCGCGTGCCCGCGGGCAGGTCCCGGGCGCGCCACGCGGCGGACTTGAAGCCGGCCGGCGCGCCTTGGGCCGCCGCCGCGTCGTACGCCTTCACGCGCACGGCCGCGTGCGGGCAGACGAAGGCGCATTTGCCGCACTGGATGCACCAGCGCTCGTCCCAGACCGGCACCTCGGCCGCGATGCCGCGTTTCTCCCAACGCGCGGTGCCGGTGGGGAAGGTGCCGTCCGCGGGGATGGCGCTCACGGGCAGGTCGTCGCCGCGCCCGGCCATCACCGCGGCCATCACGCGGCGCGCGTACTCCGGGGCTGCGGCGGGCAGGCGCGGGGCGGGGCCGCCCTCGGGGCCCGCGTCGGCGGGCACGGGCGCCTCGGCCAGGCCGGCCTTGGCCGCGTCCACGGCGGCGAGGTTCATGCGCACGAGTTCGGGCGACTTGCGGCCGTAGGTCTTCTCGATGGCGGCTTTGATGGCGTCGAGGGCCCCGGGCACGAGCCCGCACAGCTCGAAGAAGGCCGCCTGCATCACGGTATTGATGCGCCCCTTGAGCCCGGCGGCCGCGGCGATGCCGCGGGCGTCGATGACGAACAGGCGCATGCGGCGGCGGACCAGGCCCCGGCGCACGGCGGCGGGCAGGGCGGCGAAGGCTTCGGCCGGGGGCGTCGCGGTGTTGAGCAGGAAGACGCCCCCGTCTTTGGCGCGCTCGAGCGGGTCCACGCGCTCCAGCAGCGACTCCTGGTGGCAGGCCACGAGGTCGGCCGAGCCCACGAGGTAGGTCGAGCGGATGGGCGCGGCGCCGAAACGCAGGTGGGACACGGTCATCGAGCCGGACTTCTTCGAGTCGTAGACGAAGTAGGCCTGGGCCTCGAGCGGGGTGAGCTCGGCGACGATCTTCACCGAGTTCTTGTTGGCGCCGACCGTCCCGTCGGCCCCGAGGCCGTAGAACACCGCGCGGTAGCCCGCGGGGTCCTCGGTGACGAAGGACGGGTCCACGCTCAGCGAGAGCCCGGTCGCGTCGTCGGAGACGCCCACGGTGAAGCGGCGCTTGGGGTCGGGCTTGCCGAGCTCGGCCAGGACCGCGGCGGCCATGGCGGGGGTGAACTCCTTGGACGAGAGGCCGTAACGCCCGCCGATGACGCGCGGCAGGGCCCCGCCGCGTTCGGCCAGGCACGCCAAGGCGTCGAGGAACAGGGGCTCGCCGAAGGAGCCGGGCTCTTTGGTGCGGTCGAGGACGGCGAGGGCCTGGACGGTTTTGGGCAGCGCGTCGAGGAACGCCCGCGCCGGGAACGGCCGGTACAGGCGCACGGTCAGCAGGCCGACCTTCTCCCCGCGCGCGACGAGCGCGTCCACGGCCTCGGCGGCCGCGCCCGCGCCCGAGCCCATGAGGACGAGCGCGCGTTCGGCGTCGGGCGCGCCGCGGTACTCGACCAGGCCGTAGCGGCGGCCGACGCGCGCGGCGAGCGCGTCCATCGCGTCCTGCACCGCGGCGGGCACGGCGTCGTGGTACGCGTTGACGGCCTCGCGGGCCTGGAAGAAGGTGTCGGGGTTCATCGCGGTGCCGCGCAGGACCGGGCGTTCCGGGTCGAGGGCGCGTCGCGCGTGCGCGCGCGCGGCCTCGCGGTCGAGCAGGGCGTCGAGGTCCTCGTCCGAGAGCAGCCGCACGCGTTGTATCTCGTGCGAGGTGCGGAAGCCGTCGAAGAAGTGCAGGAAGGGCACCCGCGTCTTGAGCGTCGCGGCGTGCGCGACGGCCGCCAGGTCCTGCGCCTCCTGCGGGCTGCCCGAGCACAACATGGCCCAGCCGGTCTGGCGCGCGGCCATCACGTCGGAGTGGTCGCCGAAGATGGACAGGGCCGAGGTCGCCAGCGAGCGCGCGGCCACGTGGAACACCGCGGGCGTCAGCTCGCCCGCGATCTTGTACATGTTCGGGATCATCAGCAGCAGGCCCTGCGACGCCGTGAAGGTCGTGCTCAGCGAGCCCGTCGTCAACGCGCCGTGCACGGTCCCGGCCGCGCCGGCCTCGCTCTGCATCTCCATGACCACGGGGACCTCGCCGAAGAGGTTGCGCCGGCCCGCGGCCGCCCAGGCGTCGCAGGACTCGGCCATGGCCGAGGAGGGCGTGATGGGATAGATGGCGATGACCGAGCTGGCGCGGTAGGCGACCCTGGCGGCGGCTTCGTTCCCGTCGAGCGCGGCGGAGGCGGGTTCGTGGGACATGGCGCAAGACCATAGGCAACGCTCCTGCCACCGCGCGAGGGGGGCTTGGCAGGGGGCTCCCGAGGGGATAAACTGGCGACATGCGGCGAACGGCGTGCCTGGCGGCGGCCGCGGCGGCGCTCCTGGCCTGCGGACGGGCCAAGCCCCCGGTCAAACTCGCGGTCATCACCACGCTCAGCGGACCCGGCGCGCCCGAGGGCAACGGCCTGCTGCGCGCGGTGACGCTGGCGGTCGAGGACGCGGGCGGCGTCGCGCCGGACGGCCGGCCGGTGGTCGTGGAGTCCTTCGACGACCGGGGCGAGGCGGAGCCGGCCCGCGAGGCCGCGCGCGCCGTGGTCAACGACCCGGCGTTCTTCGCGGTGGTCGGCCCGTATTTCTCGGTGCCCGCGGCCGCGGCCGGGCGCGCGTTGGCCTACAAAGGCGTCGTGATGCTGACCTCGGCAGGCTCCTCGGTGGTGACGCGCCAGCAGGAGGCGCCCGAGTGGCGCGAGCAGCGCGTCATCTTCCAGATGACCGCGACGAGCTCGCGCCAGGGTGACTGGGACGCCGAATACGCGGTCAAGCGCCTCGGCCTCTCGCGCGTCGCCGTCGCGCACGACGGCGGGGCCTACGGCATCGACATCGCCGGTCATTTCGCCGAGGGACTGCGCCGCCGCGGCGTCGAGCCCATCTGGCAGGGCCACGGCGGCCCGGGCGCGGCGGAGCGCGAGGGCGCCGCCGCCGCCGTCGCGGTGCTCGCGCCCGAGCTGGTCTTCTTCGGCGGCCTGCCGCCGACGACCGGTGACTTCATGAAGGCCGCGCGCGCGGCGGGTTACGCGGGACGCTTCATGGCCGGGGGCGGCGCGCGCCAGCCGCTGCTCTTCGACCACGCGGGGCCCGCCGCGGACGGCGCTTTGGTGTCGATGCAGGGCCTGCTGCTCGAGACCATGCCCGCCGCCGCGGAGTTCGTCGCGCGTTACCGCGCGCGTTTCGGCCAGGAGCCCGGCATGATGGACCACTACGCCTACGACGCGACGCGCATCGCGCTGTGGGCCGTCAAACGCACGGGCGGCGACCGCACGGCCGCGTCCGCCGCCATCCGCGCGCAGGCGCACGAGACCATGATGGGCACGGTCAACTTCGACGCGAAGGGCACGGCGATGAAGGGCCTGGTCTCGATGACGCGCGCCGACGCGGCGCGCCGCGCCTTCCCGCCGGCCGACCTCTAGCAGGCTGCTGACGATGCTCCCGCGCCCGATCGACTGACGCTGGAGTCAGTGATTATCAGTAGTAACTCGCGCCGACGCGAGCTCGATTCCCGTCCAAGGCCCTAAACGGCGGCTTGGCGGTTGCGCGCTGCTTCAGGATGCGCTCCCCTCGTCCCGGAGATCCTCGATCTCCTGCGGTGCTCGCTGACCGAGTCGGTCGCCAAGACCGCGGCATCACGGCGTCGTTCTCGAGCGCCTGCCTGAACTTCCCACCATGTCGCCCCCCATCCGCGAGCGGGGTTTGTCAGCAGCCTGCTAGCGCCGGCGCAGCCCGGCGAGCTCGCCGGCGATGAAGGCGGGACCCACGAGGGCGTGCACGAGGTTGCCGAGCAAAGCCGGCCGGTTCTTCTCATAGACCTCGTGCCCGACCAACTGGAAGCCCCAGCCCACGATGAACGCGGCCCAGGCCGCCCAGCCCGGCAGCACGCTCGCCAGGCCCGCGCAGGCCCCGATGAACGCCGTCATGAGTAGCCCGACGCGCCCGTCCCAGCGGAAGTAGAGCGGCAGCAGCAGCGCCGCCAGCGGCAGCGGCGACCCCACCCGGCTCCACGCCGTCACCGCGTACACGATGAGCGGTATGCCCACCGAGTGGCATCGGCGGTTGCCGCGCGTCCGGTGGAAGGTCGCGTATTCGGCGTGCAAGGCGGCGTAGTCGAGCTGCTTCATCATGCGGGACGAGCAGACTCTAGCACGCTCCAGCGGCAGAGGGCCAGGCTGTCGCGCAGCCGCCGCGCCGGGGCCTCGCAAGTCTCTAGAGCCGCCGCGCGCGCGAGCCCGACCCGCGCCCCATGCCCCCGGAATTAGACTGACCAGCCCCGCAGTCTAACTCGGCGCCGAACTTACCTCCCCAATCTGGAATTATTCTGATTTTCCCACTACACTCCGACTGAAGCCATTATACGGTTCCGAGTTATACAGCCCAGTCTAATATGCGTTAGGCCGCCAGAATACGCCCACATGAAGATTCTTTTTAATAGCGATGAGTTCAAGGCTTGGCATGAGGTCGGGCACGCTACTGTTTGCATACATCTCGGTGGGGACCTTAATGGCATCGAATTCCTTGAAGGAGATGCACGGGGCTTTGCGGTTGCTCGCGGATGCTTCGTCATGCCGGGCAAGGAGCGAAGCGTGGCATGCGGTGGGTTCGCCGCTGAATTCTATTTATTGCGAGCCGGATATATTGACGGGGTCAACTTGAATGACCCCAGTGAGGTTTCGCGAGTCAGCGCTGATGTGTTTAGCAACACTTGGAGGGACCAGCAGGAATTTCTCGGTCGCCGGGTTACCCAGGACAATGGTTTCACGAAGGAAGAAAAAGAAGAGTTTATGCACTATGCGATAGAGCATGTTGCTCCAATCATCGATCTGCATTTTGCGAAGATGCGGATCGTTGTGGGCGAGCTTCTTGCCAAGAGAAAGATTGATGGGGTGAGAGTGAAGGAAATTCTTCAGATAGGCAAGGTCGTGGGACGCTGAGAGGCAATTTTGTGTGAGCGGCATGAACAAAGGCGACTCAAAGAAGACTATCGAGCCCTGGGAGCGAGAGATGCCGAGGCTCCTAATGCCGCCAGTCGGCGCTACTTATACCTCTGCTCAATTTGACGTAAAGAAGGCCTTTCCCGCAAATCCAGCTAGCCGATGGGCCTTAGGATTGCTCGTTGCGCGGAACGATCTCAGCATTTCGTTGAAGCTGATTGCCCCGTTCATGATTGCAGCGGTGTCGAAAAAGCAGGCAGAAGCCCTTTATCAAACCAGCATCATGACGTACTTCTGGAGAACCATGCTGGCACAGGTTTATGAAGCCTGGATTCTTTTTAATCGCGGCCGGAGCGGAGGAGATGAGGAAATTTCCAAAGTGTGTGAAACCGAAAAGGTCGAAGAGACTCACCGCGCGC
The DNA here is from genome assembly GCA_033875325.1 of Elusimicrobiota bacterium. Classification (GTDB taxonomy): domain Bacteria; phylum Elusimicrobiota; class Elusimicrobia; order UBA1565; family UBA9628; genus GWA2-66-18. Next base: position 5,949 of record JANRKA010000046.1, read on the forward strand.
TGATTGCAGCTTTCGCGAAAAAGACAGAGGAAGGTTATAGTGCGAGGAGTTTCCTGCGGAGGTGCCGTGCGTCAACTTTCCACTATTATGACGACGAGGGAGACACCTGGCCAGCGCAGCTGGAAATTATTCAGAAAGAGCCGTTCTTTATCGCTCCCAAAGATGAGGAGTGGAAGGCAGCAGCCGCGAGATACATCACAGCGGATGAATGGGTCAATTCCAGGATCAACCCGGTAGGCTTTGGCAGCTCAAAGCTCCATTCCGAAATCTTGATGCCGGCTGTATTCGATACGATCAAACTTGTAGACGCATGCACTATCGAACTCTTACGGGCTCGTGGAGTGGAGATGCGCCGTGGAAATCCAGATGAACCCCTTGAAGAAAAGATTGCGTCCTAACCATTCGATTCTGCTGACCGCCGCCTCGTTTGGTTGGACAGCTGAAGCGGCGGCAGCAGATCGTCTGCGTTATGCGGCCACACGAGTGAACAGCTCGCCATGAAAGTGTCTGTGTTTATCGCGACTAGTCTTGACGGCTTTATCGCCAGGGAAGATGGCCGGATTGATTGGCTGCCTTCAGGGGAGCCCGCACCCGATGCCGAAGACTATGGCTACAAAGATTTTATCAGCACGGTCGACACGCTCGTAATGGGGCGCAAGACTTACGAAACGGCATTGAGCTTTGGTGAATGGCCTTACGAGAACAAATCAGTCATCGTGCTCAGCAGTAAGGCGCTAGAGATACCGGGAAGGATTGCCAAATCAGTCGAACATATGTCCTTGGCGCCCAAGGAAGTGGTCCAGGCACTGGCAAAGCGTGGGGCAACGCATTTGTATATTGACGGAGGCGCTACAATTCAAGGATTCTTAAAAGCGCAGCTGATCCATCAGATGACTATCACTCAAATTCCGGTTCTTCTTGGTAGCGGTATCCCGCTCTTTGGGAAACTGGAGAATGACATCAGACTGCGCCACATGAACACCCGCCATTTCCCGAGCGGTTTTGTTCAAAGCAAATATGAAATTGCCGCATGACCATTCGCTTCTGCCGCCCGCCGCCTTGTTTGGTGGGCAGCTGAAGTGGCGGCGGCAGAGCGTCTGCGTTGATATGGTTGCCTGACGACAAGCGTGCAAAGCTCTCCCGCCCTCCATCCGTGAACGGGATTCCGAAGGACGGCGAGCCATTTCTTTCAGGCGTACGTCGTGTCTAGGCGCATCATTCTCAAAGCGGAGATGAATAATCGATGATCGGTAGAATCTGGCACGGATGGACGAAACTCGGGAACGCCGACAAATACGAGAAACTGCTCAAGGAAGAAATCTTCCCTGGAATCGCGGCCAAGAAGGTCCCTGGATACAAAGGGATCCAGCTCTTCCGGAGACTCACCGATGACGATGAGGTGGAGTTCATCACGATCATGTGCTTTGACTCCTTGGATGCGGTGAAGCGGTTCGTTGGAGAAGATTATGAGCGCGCCTATGTGCCCCCAAAAGCGCGGGAAGTGCTCGCTCGATTCGATGAGCGTTCACGGCATTACGAGATCAGGGAACGACTCGAATACTAGGTGCACCGTGCCATCAAAGGAGCGAGCATCGGACGCATCCTGTTGTCGCCCGTTTCGCTCCTGGGCGTGGCCTCGTTCGTTCGGACTGCCATAGCCGCGGCGGGGGGCTTCTGCGTTCGGGCGCAGGCGCTGAGCTGCGCGCAAAAATGAGACCATCTATGCCGAGATCAACCGCCGGATACAAGCAGAAGCCGATCCTTGATTCTTTGTTGCTCGGTATGAGGGGTGTGGCGGAAGGAAAGATGTTTGGCTTCCCTGCGTACTATGTAAACGGGAAGCTGTTCGCCTGTCTGTACGGCAGCGGGGTTGGAGTCAAGGTTCCAGAGCATGTCGCCGACAAACTCCTATCCAGGAACGATATCGTCCATTTCCAACCCTATGGAAAAGTAAAAATGCGCGAGTGGATTCAAATCAATCGCGCAAAACCGGAAGATTATCGGAAAGATAAAAGGATCTTTTGTGTTTCGGTGGAGTTCGTGGGCCAGCCGCGGAGCGCCGTGAGAGGAACAAAATGAAATTAACCGGTTCAGCTCGGATCGTCGTTTCCGGTCTCGTCGGTGGATTCATCGGCAACGGCGTGCTTGGCGCCCTATTCTCAAGTTCCCCGATTCAGCGAATGCTTTACAACCCGGAATGGCAGAGCGAACTGTTCATTGCGATTACCCCAAAACGGAATGTGCCAGTCTCGGTGGCGGGTCTTGTCGTCTTGAGCACCATCCACGCGTGGCTATTCAGCATATTGATGCCATCGATTCCCGGGAGGACATGGCCTAGAAAAGGACTCTTCTGGGGGTTCTCGATTTGGTTGATGTATTGGTTGTTCCAGGAATGGTTCATCTACAATACCCTGCTCGGCGAGCCGCTGTTTCTGAATGCGCTCGAGCTCGTCATCTTGTTGCTGGGCTCTTTGGTCGAAGGTGTGGCCATCGCATTCTTCTGGCGCGCCGATATCCAAGCTGCGCAGGCTTAATGACCTCTCCTCGGTCGAACCGTGGGATCGCCGAGATGGCGGCTCGGTGAGGAACAGCCTAACAGCCGCCGCTCATCCTCCGCGTCGCCGGCCCGCGGCTACTTCTTGAAGCGGCCGGTCAGCGACTTGGGGAGCGCGGCCCAGACTTCGCGGGCGGTGGCGCGCAGGACCAGGCCGAAGCCCCACAGGCCCAGGGCGAAGAAGAAGTAGGCGTAGGGGGAGGCGGGGCCGAGGGCCAGGGACAGGCCGGACATCAAGGCGAGCAGCACGAAGCCGCGGCCCATGTCCGCGGGGCCGCCGGCGGGCGAGGTGTCCAGGCGGAACAAGGCCGTGAACAGGGCGGTCGCCGCGCCCGTGAGCATGAGGGCCGCGGAGGCGACGGTGAGAAGGGGCGAGGCGGCGACGAGGGCCGGGGCGGTCAGGCTCAGGCCGAAGGCCATGGCCACGGCGGGGAAGGCGCCCATGACGCGTTCGGCGGGCGTGGTCGCGGGCAGCATGAATTTGGCGGCGAAGGCGGTCTGCGCCAGCGCGGCGGTCGCCACCGCGGCGGTCAGGGGCGTCAACGCGGCGGCGGGCGTGCCGAGGAAGGCCATCGAGGTCAGGTCGAAGAGGGTGAACACCGCGGCGCCGGCGATGGCGCCGTAGCTCATCACGGAGGCGAACACGGCGCCGGCGCTGCCGGGCGCGCCGTCGCCGCCGCGCGAGAGATACAGGCCGAACAACGCGCCGACGGCGGCGGCGGCGACCGTGGCCAACGGCGCGTACAGGCCCATCAGCGCCATCGCGCCGGGCTCGACGGCGGCGGGGACGGCGGCCATCGCGACGGCGGGCTGAAGCAGCATCGCGCCGGCCGCCAGCGAGGCGCCGAGGGTCCGGCCGCGCCGCGTGGTCCGGCCGGCGGGGACGGCCTCCGCCGCCGCGCCGCGGGCGCGGGAACCGTCGAAAAGCGCGTCGAGGCGGCCGGGCGCGTTCGGCGCGGCGAC
>JANRKA010000047.1:0-1575 GCA_033875325.1 Elusimicrobiota bacterium
CCCCGCCGTCGGACTCGCCGAGCAGGCGGGCGGTCTGCGCGACGCGCCCGGCCTGCGCCGCGGCGCGGCTCGTCAGGCGGTCGAGCACGGCCGCCGACGCCGCGTCGGCCGCGTCTTCGGCGCAGCCGGCCAGCTCCTCGCGAGCCGAGGCGCGCGCCCGCGCGAAGGCGGCGCGTTCCGCGGCCTTGAGACGGGGGGCCTGCGCGCCGGCGACCGAAAGCGCGACGCGGCGCAGGCGCTCGAGCTCGGCGGCGCTCGCGGCCCCGTCCACGGCGCGCGGCACGAGCTCTTCCATCAGGAAGACGGCGCGAGCGGGGCTCGCAGCGGCCGTGAGCCAGCGCTCCAGCGCCGCGGCGTCGCGCAGCCCCTCGAAGGCGCGCGCGGCCTCGGCCGCGGCGATGCGGTCGTCGGCCGACTCGGCGGGCACGAAAGTCACCCGGCCGCCCGGGGCGTCCACGCACAACGCGTCGCCCTCGCGCACGGGGCGCGGGCGAGACCCCGTCCGCGGGCGCCAGCACGCGCCGTCGCGGCACTGCTCGGGACCGAAGACGGGCTCGGAGACGACCAGCGCGCCGTCATCCCAGAACGCGCCCGTCACGGCGACCGCGGGCACGGAGTGGCGGCGGGCGAACACCGCGCCGCGGCTCGACAGGCCGGCGCGCGTGGTCAGCAGGGCCTCGGACATGCGCAGCGCGGCCTCGTCGCCGGGGAGCAGCTCGTCGCTCACGAACACTCCGCCGCCCGCCGCGGCCTTGGCGCTGTCGTAGACCGCCCGGCCGCACACGGGATGGCCCGGCCCGGGGCTCAGAGTGAGGACGGCGAGGACCGCGGCGGCCGCCGGGTTCAAGGCGCCGCGTAGGCCGGCAGGCCGTCGGCGCCGCGCAGGAAGCGCTCGCGGCCCAAGGAGACGGCGTCGTATTCGTCGCCGCGCAAAGTCACGCGCCCGAGCAGGCGCCCGCCGGAGACGCGCCCGTCGAGGGCGCGCGCTCGGCGCGCGGCCGCCTTCGGATCCGCGGTGACGGCGGCGACAAGGTCGCGCAGCGCGGAGGGAGCGGTCTCGCCGGCGACCGCCGCCAGGGCGTCATCGACGAGTGCCTTCACGCCCGCCGCGTCCAGGTCCGCGACGCCCGCGTCGATGATGGCGGTGACGACGCCGCCCGAGCGCCGCGTCGCCAGGCCGAGCTCGGCCAGCCGCGCGGCCATCGCCGCGTCGCCCCTGGCGCGCAGGGTGATGAAGCCGCCCGCGCCCGTCGAGCGCGCGTCGGCCGAGAGGCGCAGCGCGCCGCGCCGCACCCATGAACGGGAGCCCTCGTCGACGCGGCCGTCGGCCGCCGCGCCGGAGAAGACCCGGCCGTCCACGAAGGCGGCGGCGTCATCGGCGAGGAGCTGGGACTGGCGGTACACGCCGTCGGAGCCGTAGGCCAGTTCCGAGGCCGCGCCGCTCAAAGGCTCGGAGTCGAGGAGTCCCTCGGTCGTCGCGGCGACGGCCGTGGCGAGCGCGTCGGCCGCGGCGACGGCGCCGGCGCCGCGCAGGCGCTCGTGGGCCGCGGCTTGGCGGCGCAGCGAGGCGACGGC
>JANRKA010000048.1:0-9453 GCA_033875325.1 Elusimicrobiota bacterium
GTCTGCATCGGCAACCTCACCACCGGCGGCACGGGCAAAACCCCGGCCGTGCTGCTGGCCGCGCACACCTTGCGCCAGCGCGGGCACGCGGTGGCGGTGCTCTCGCGCGGCTACGGGCGCAGCGGCGCGGGCAAAGACGTCACCGTGCTGCTCGACGGCAGGCAGGCCGACTGGCGCGCTTGCGGCGACGAGCCGTGGATGATCCACCAGTCGCTGGTAGGCCAGGGCGTGCCCGTTCTGGTCTGCCCCGACCGCGCGAAGTCGGGCGAAATCGCCGTCGAGATGTACGACTCGCGCGTCATCATCCTCGACGACGGCTTCCAGCACCTGCGCCTGCACCGCGACCTCGACGTGGTCCTCATCAACGCGCGCAACCCCTTCGGCGGCGGCCGCCTGCTGCCCTTGGGCGATTTGCGCGAGCCCGTCTCCGCCCTGCGGCGCGCCCACATGGTCGTCATCACCCACGCCGACCGCGTCACCGCCCCCGAGCTGGCCGCCTTGCGCGAGGAGATCGAACGCGTGCACCCCGGCGTGAGCGTGCTCGAGTCCGCGCACAAGGCCGACCATCTTTTGGACGTCCGCACCGAGAAGAAGCTGCCGCTCACCCACCTCAAAGGCGCGGCCGTCACGGCGCTCTCGGGCCTGGGCGACCCGCTCTCGTTCGAGACCTCCCTTGAGGACCTGGGCGCGCGCCTGGCCCAGAAGTGGCGCTACCCCGACCACCACGCCTACACCGCCCGCGACCTGGATTCGCTGCAGAAGCTGCGCGGCGACCTGCCCCTGGTGACCACCTTGAAGGACTTCACCCGCCTGCCCGACGACTGGCGCGAGCGGCTCACCGGCGAGGTCTGGGTGTTGGGCATCAAGCTCGACATCCTGAAAGGCAAAAACGCCTGGATCGACACCCTCGACGGCCTGGCCAAGGGCAAGAAGTGAGGAAGGCCCTCGGCCTGCTCGCGTTGGCCGCGCTCGCCGCGTGTTCGGTGGGGCGCCGCGCCACCGACCCGGAGGCGACCTTGCCGGCCATCGCGCCTCTGCCGGAGATCACGGCGGCGGAGCCTCTCCCGGAGGAACCGGCGGTGGCGGTCGCGAGCACGGCGACGGCTGCGGCGACGACCACGACGAACGGAAGGACGAAGACGACGGCAGGGGGCACGGCGCCCACGACTTCCGCGTCGCGGAAGTCGTGGGGACTGGTCACCATCACCACCGCCATCGTGTCTCCCTCCCAGCTCATGGGGCGGGAGCTGCCCTACGACCCGTCGTACAAGAAGCTGCCCGTCTTCCCCGAGAAGATCACCTTGCAGGTCTCCTGGGGCCTGCTCGACGTGGGCGAGGCGACCTTGTCGGTCAAACGCATCGTCTCGTTCAACGGCAGACCCGCCTACCACCTCGTCAGCGAGGCCCGCTCCAACGCCTTCTGCGACACTTTCTACCGCGTGCGGGACCTCAACGAATCCTGGCTCGACGCGCGCACCTTGACCTCGCTTGGCTATTCCAAGAAGCTGCGCGAGGGCGGCTTCTTCCGCGACGAGTGGGTGCTCTACGACCGCGACGCGAACACCTTCGTCGCGCGTCGGACCAACAAGGACGGCACCTTCGCGGTGCGCGCGGGCACCATCCCGGCCTCGGTGCAGGACATCCTCTCCAGCATCTACTTCGTGCGCGCCCAGGAGCTCAAGGTCGGCGGCGAAGTCGTCGTGGACGTCAACACGCCCGACAACTGGCCCCTGTCGGTGAAGGTCAAGGAGCGCGAAAGCGTGAAAACCCACCTCGGCAAACGCCCGGCGGTGCTGGTGGAGCCCGAGATGCGCCGCGAGGGGTTGTTCGTGCAGAAGGGCAAACGACTGCGCCTGTGGCTCTCCGACGACGCCGAGAAGCGTCCCCTCTTGATGAAAGTCGAAGTCTTTTTCGGGCATGTCACGGCCTCCCTTCGTGAAATGTTATAATCGGTACCCGTAGATGCCCCTTCCCCGCGCCGAGCGCCAGGAGCTCCTACGGACCATCGCCCGTTTCCCCGGGCGCCGCGTCCTCGTCGTCGGCGACCTCATGCTGGACCGCTACATCCGCGGCTCCTGCTCGCGCATCTCCCCCGAAGCCCCCGTGCCCGTGGTCCGCGTGTCGGCGGAGAACCACATCCCCGGCGGCGCCGGCAACGTGGTGAGCAACCTCGCGGCCCTGGGCGCGGCCGTCTCCGTCGTGGGCGTGGTGGGCGACGACGGCGCGGGCCGCCGCCTGCTCGAGCACTTCCGCACCCACGGCGCCGAGGTCGAGGGCGTGTGCGCCGACCCCGAGCGTTCGACCACCGAGAAGTCGCGCGTCGTCGCCGAGCGCCAGCAGGTCGTGCGTTTCGACCGCGAGACCACGGCCCCGCTCTCCCACGCGACCGAAGCCCGCCTGCTCGCCGCCGTGGACGAGGGCATCAGCCGCGCGCAGGCCCTCATCCTCTCCGACTACGGCAAAGGCGTCATCGGCCCGCGCCTGCTGGCGCGCGCCATCGCCCGCGCCAAGCGCAAGGGCATCCCCGTGACCGTGGACCCCAAACCCGAGCACTTCCGCCGCTACCGGGGCGTGACCACGGTGACCCCCAACACCGCCGAGGCCTGGGCCTGCATGCACCGCCCGGTGAGACCCGGCCAGGACGCCTTGGTCTCGCTGGGCAAGGACATCTTGAAGCTGCTCAAGAGCAAGTCCGCCCTCATCACCCGCGGCCCCGACGGCATGAGCCTCTTCGAGGCCGGCGGCAAGGTCACCCACATCCCGACCGTCGCCCGCGAGGTCTTCGACGTGTCCGGCGCCGGGGACACCGTCATCTCGACTTTCACGCTCGCTTTGGCCGCGGGCGCGAGCCTCAAAACCGCCGCCTTGCTGGCCAACCAGGCCGCGGGCATCGTCGTGGGCAAACTCGGCACCGCGACGACCGACGCGAAGGAACTGGCGAGGTCGCTGCGATGACCAAGGTCCTGACCGTCATCCCGGCGCGACTGGGCTCCACTCGTTTCCCCAAGAAGGTCCTGGCCAAGCTCAACGGCAAGTCCATGGTGGAGTGGTGCTGGCGCGCGGCCGTGGCGGCCAAACTCGGCCCCGTGGTCGTCGCCGCCGACAGCAAGGCCGTGGCCGACGAGGTCCGCCGCTTCGGCGGGACGGTCGTGATGACCCCGCCGGACTGCCCCTCCGGCTCCGACCGCGTCTGGCTGGCGGCCAAGAAGCGCAAAGAGACGGTCATCTTGAATTTCCAGGGCGACATGCCCCTCATCCAGGCCGCGACCTTGCGCGCGACGGTCCGCGCGCTCACGGCGGGCGCGGACGTCGCCACGGCCGTCATCCCTTTGAACGACGCCGCCCGCGGCGCGGACCCCAACGTGGTGAAGGCCGTGCGCGCCGTGGACGGCACCTGCCTCTATTTCTCCCGCTCGCCGGTCCCGCATGGCGCCGCCTCCAAGTGGGAGCACCTCGGTCTCTACGCCTACCGCCGCGCCGCGTTGCGCCGCTTCGTCGAGCTGGCCCCCTCTCCCTTGGAGAGGAGCGAGAAGCTCGAGCAGCTGCGCGCGCTGGAGGCCGGCATGCGCATCAAGGCCGCCGTCGTCGACGAGCGGCCCGTGTCCGTGGACGTCCCCGCAGATCTGAGACGCGCCGAACTCCTGCTGCGCCGAGGGCAAAAATGACCAAATACATCTTCGTGACGGGCGGCGTCGTGAGCTCGTTGGGCAAGGGCATCACCGCCTCCTCGCTGGGCAAGCTCCTCCAGGCCCGCGGCCTGCAGGTGACGATGCTCAAGTGCGACCCCTACATCAACGTGGACCCCGGCACGATGAACCCCTTCCAGCACGGCGAGGTCTTCGTCACCGAGGACGGGGCGGAGACCGACCTCGACCTCGGCCACTACGAGCGTTTCCTCAACAAGGAGATGCACCACGGCAACAACTTCACCGCGGGCAAGGTCTACCAGACCGTGCTCGACCGCGAGCGCCGCGGCGACTTCCTGGGCACCACCGTCCAGGTCATCCCGCACATCACCGACGAGATCAAGAGCCGCTTCCGCGCCGCGGCCAAGGGCGCGGACATCGCCATCATCGAGCTCGGCGGGACCGTGGGCGACATCGAGAGCCTCCCTTTCATGGAGGCCGCGCGACAGATGGGCCTGGAGGCCGGCCGCGAGAACTCGCTCTACGTCCATGTGACCTTGATCCCCTTCATCAAGGCCTCCGAGGAGCTCAAGACCAAGCCCACCCAGCATTCCGTGCAGAAGCTGCGCGAGATCGGCATCGCGCCCGACGTGCTCGTCTGCCGCTCCGAGAAGCCCATCGACGCGAACATGAAGGCCAAACTCTCCATGTTCTGCTCGGTGCCCAAGGAGAGCGTCATCGAGGCGCCCGACGTGGACAGCATCTACGAGGTCCCGATGGTGTTCCACCGGCAGGGGCTCGACGACCAGATCATGATGCTGCTGCGCCTGCGCACGCAGTCCAAGGACCTCGACAGCTGGACCCGGCTCGTCGACCGCCTCAAGCACCCCAAACGCGAGATCGTCATCGCGATGGCGGGCAAATACACCGACTACAAGGACGCCTACAAGTCGGTCAACGAGGCCCTGGTCCACGGCGGCATCGCCAACGAGACCAAGGTCAAGATCCGCTTCCTCGACACCACCGACCCGAAGATCTCCGAGCAGCTCGACGGCGTGCACGGCATCCTCGTGCCCGGCGGCTTCGGCGACCGCGGCATCGAGGGCAAGATCAAGGTCGCGCAGATCGCGCGCGAGAACAACATCCCGTACTTCGGCCTGTGCCTCGGCCTGCAGATCGCGGTCATCGAATTCTCCCGCAACGTGCTCAAGCTCGCGGGCGCGCACTCCACCGAGTTCGACCAGAAGTCGCGTTACCCCGTCATCGACATCCTGCCCGAGCAGAAGACCATCAAGGACAAAGGCGCCACGATGCGCCTGGGCACCTACGAATGCACGCTGAAGAAAGGCAGCCTCTCGCATAAGGCGTACGGGGCCCTGCAGATATCGGAACGGCATCGGCATCGCTTCGAGGTCAACAACAAGTTCCGCAAGCTCCTCGAGGACGCGGGCCTGGTCATCGCGGGACTGCACGCCCCGAAGAACCTCGTCGAGATCGTCGAGCTCAAGGACCACCCTTGGTTCGTCGCCTGCCAGTTCCACCCCGAGTTCAAGAGCCGCCCCGAGGCGCCGCACCCCCTGTTCCGCGACTTCGTGGCCGCCGCCATCGAGCGCGCCGAGTCGCTGCGCGGCCGACATGTCCACGCGTAAATCCGCCGCGCCCCGGCGCGGAGAAGTCGCCGTCGGCAAGGTCGTCTTCGGGGGCGGCCGGCCCGCCGCCTTCATCGCGGGTCCGTGCGTCATCGAGTCCGAGGCGCTTTTGCGGACGGTCGGCCGCGCGGTCAAAAAGGCGTGCGACGCCCTCAAGGTCGGCTTCGTGCTCAAGTCCTCCTTCGACAAGGCCAACCGCACCTCGGTCAAATCCTACCGCGGCCCGGGCCTGGAGGACGGCCTGCGCACCTTGGCCAAGGTCGGCGCGGAGCTGGGCGTGCCCACCCTCACCGACGTGCACCTGCCCGAGCAATGCGCTTTGGCCGCGCGTTACGTGGACGTGCTCCAGATCCCCGCCTTCCTCTGCCGGCAGACCGACCTGCTCGTGGCGGCCGGCAAGACGGGCAAAGCCGTCAATGTTAAGAAGGGGCAGTTCCTCTCCCCCTGGGACATGCGCCACGCCGTCGAGAAGGTGCGCTCCACGGGCAATAACCGCGTCATGCTCACCGAACGCGGCACCACCTTCGGCTACGGGAACCTGGTCGTGGACATGCGCTCCTACGAGATCATGCGGAGCTTCGGCGTGCCCGTCATCCACGACGCGACTCACTGCGTCCAGCTGCCTGGGGGCAACGGCGCCACCACCGGCGGACAACGCGAGTTCGTGCCTGCCCTGGCGCGCGCCGCGGCCGCGGTGGGCGTGGACGGCGTCTTCTTCGAGACGCACCCCACGCCGGACAAGGCTCTCTCCGACGGGCCCAACTCCCTCTACCTGTCTTCCGTCCCCGCCTTCCTGCGCGACGTGACCCGCGTCGACGCCCTCGTCAAGGAATGACCATGGCCTACGACCCGACCTCCTCATCGAAGAAGCTCTCCAAGAAGGCCGCCCAGGCCCAGCAAATCCAGGAGGAGCTCAGCCCGCCCTGGTTCCCCGACGCCGCCTGGCACTTGAAGACCTTGCTCGGCATCTACGCCCTGCTCGGCGTCGTGTACTTCGGCGTCAACGCGCTGCTGGGCACCTTGCCGCGACCCTATCAGCTGCGCAAGATCCCCCCGGAGATGACGCCCTGGCTCGCGCCCGGCGGGAAGGTCCACCTGCCCGAGGAGGAGCTGCGCGCGCCGGAGTCGCCGACCTTGCCCCCGCAGCCCGAGTCCCGCCGCGCCCCCTCGTCCAAGACGAAGTGAGCCGCCTCTTCCTCCCCCTCGTCCTCCTTCTGGCCGCCGGCTGCGGACGCCGGCAGGCCGCCGCGGGCGAGGAGCGCGTGCAGACGCTCGACGGCCTCGTGCTGCGACAGTCCGAGAACGGCCGTCCGTCCTGGACTTTGCGCGCGCGCCTGGCCGTCCTGCGCGAGGACCAGAAGAAGGCGGTCCTCAGCGACCCCGCCATGGAGTTCCTGCGCGACGGCAAGGTCGTCTCCCGCGTCACCGCCGCCGCCGGCGAGGTGGACACCGAGACCCGCGACGTGCGCCTGTCCCAGTCCGTCGCCCTCGACTCGCTCGACGACGCCTCACGGCTGACGACCGAGGAGCTCCTCTTCTCCTCGGCGCGCCAGCGCTTCCGCACCGACCGGGAAGTCCTGGTCAAGCGCCCCGACGCGACCTTGCGCGGGTCAGGCCTCGAGGCGACGCCGGACCTCTCGGAGATCCGCGTCTTCAACCAGCGCACCGACATCAAGGAGCGCCCGCGGTGAACGCCCTGCTGCTGGCCCTCGCCTTGTCCCCCGCCGCCGACGCCGCCCCCACCGCCGCGGGCGTCGTGCGCAGCCGCGAGTGGGTCGTGCGCCGCGGCGAGAAACGCGAGGAGGAGTTCGTCGGGGACGTCCGCTACGAGTCCGCCGGCATCAAGCTCACCGCCGACTGGGCGCTCTACCAACACGCGAGCAAGTCCTGGAAGGCCCGCGGCTCCATCGTCGTCGTGCGCCGCCTCGAGGACGGCACCGTGCTCGAGGCCCGCGGCGAGACCGCGTCCTTCGCCGAGGACGGCCGCGGCGGCGTGTTGCTGCCCGCGCCCGGCGGCCGCGTGCGCTTCAAGCGCCAGCCCCCCGACGGCAGCGAGCCCGACCTGGGCGAGGGCGACCGGCTCGATTGGACCGACACGGACAAGGCCGTGCTCTCCGGGAACGCGCGCGTGAGCGGCCCGCGCGCCGACGGCTGGGCCGACACCGCCACCTGGGAGCGCGCCACCGGCGCCATCACCCTCGGCGGAGGCCGCCCCGTGCTGCGCAAGAAGGAAGGCGAGTGGACCTTGGCCATCAAGGCCGAGCAGGTCAGCGCCACCGAGGCGCCCCGCCGCGTCGCCTCGCAGGGCAAGGTCCGCGGCTGGCTCCAGTTCCACGACGCCGAGAAGCTCAAGAGGCTCGCCCGATGAAGCTCGAGGCCCGCGACATCCACAAGACCTACGGCGAGCGCATGGTCGTCAAAGGCCTGTCGTTGGTCGTCAACTCGGGCGAGGTCGTCGGCTTGCTCGGCCCCAACGGCGCCGGCAAAACGACCACCTTCTACAGCCTCGCCGGCTTCATCCGCCCCGAGGAAGGCGCCATCGTCGTGGACGGCGTGGACGTCACCGCCGAGCCCATGTACGCCCGCGCGCGCCTGGGCCTGGGCTACCTCGCCCAGGAGCCCACGGTGTTCAAGGGGCTGACCGTCGAGGAGAACCTGCGCGCCGTGCTCGAGCGCACCGTGGACGGCAAACTCGACCAGATGCGCCGCGTCAAAGGCCTGCTCGAGGAGTTCGGCCTGTGGGACCTGCGCCGGCAGAAGGCCTGGACCCTCTCGGGCGGCGAGAAGCGGCGCCTCGAGGTCGCCCGCGCCATGATCCGCGACCCCAAGCTCATCCTGCTCGACGAGCCCTTCGTGGGCATCGACCCCATCACGGTGGGCGAGCTCAAGGCCATCATCCGCAAACTCGTCGGGCAAGGCATCGGCGTGCTCATCACCGACCACAACGTCCGCGAGACCTTGCCCATCATCGACCGCGCCTACCTCATCTTCGACGGCCGCATCCTCGTCGAAGGCTCCTCCCAGCAGCTCCTCGACGACCCCAAGGCCCGCGAACTCTACCTCGGCCAAGACTTCAAGATTTAACAGGAGGGACAGTCCCTTCTGTTAATTAACAGAAGGGACAGGTCCGCCGGTCATTTGGGCTCGCCGGCGGCCCAGACGAAGGTGAGGGAGCCCGCGCGCGGGCCGGCGCCCTTCATGGCTTCGTCGAGCGTCCCGGCGGAGTGGATGACCCGCCCTTGGTTGTCCATCGCGACCCACAGGCCCGCGTACGCGTCCAACACGCCCCAGATGTTCTGTCCCATGCGGACAGACTATGAATGTGGTGTTACCGCGTTGTTACGCGGGCGACGGCGCGCTCAGGTGTAGGTCTCGAGGTGGGCGTGGAGGCCGGCGCGGCGGGCGGTGGAGACGGCGCGGTCGAAGAGACGCTCGGCCACGGCGGTGCGGCCGCGCGCGTGGAGGACCTCGGCGAGGGACTTCTGCGACAACGCGACGCCGCGGTGCTCGCCGCCCTTGGCGAAGGCGGACAAGGCGGCGCGGTAGCGGCGCTCGGCGGCGGGCAGCTCGCCGCGGCGCTGGTGCACCTGGCCCAAACCCCAGTCCACGTAGGCCAGGTCCACGCGGTCGTCGAGGACGGCGTAGAGGGCGTAGGAGCGCAGATAGTTGCGCTCGGCTTCCTCCAGGAAGCCCTGCTGGCGCAGGACGTTGGCCAGTCCGCAATGGGCGTAGGCGCGTCCGAACAGGTCGGGCCCGCCGGCCAACAGCTTGCCCGCGGCCGCGTAGGCGGCGCGAGCCTCGGCGAAGAGGCCGCGCACGCGCGCGATGCCGCCCAGGCCGAAGAGCGCGTAGGCGCGCCCCTCGTCGTCGCGGGCGCGAATGAAGGCCGCGAGCGATTCTTTGAAGTCGCGATGCGAGCCCGCCAGGTCGCCGTCGAAACGCCGCGCCCCGCCCGTGGCCCACAGCAGGAACCCCACGGCGCCCCAGTCCCGGCGCCGGCGCGAGCTCGCCAACAGCGGGGCCAGGAGCCGCAAAGCCAAGGGGTAGCGGCCGGCGGCGCGCTCCACGAGCGCGTCCTCGAGCGCGAGGGTCTCCGGGTCGGCGCCGCGGGCGGCGGCGCGGGCGCGCCGCATGGCGGCGCGCGCGGCGGCTATCTCGCCCAGGCTGCGGGCGCAGCG
>JANRKA010000049.1:0-22213 GCA_033875325.1 Elusimicrobiota bacterium
CGGCCGCGTCGGCGGCGTGGAGCACCGCGAGCGGCGCGTCGGCGGCGGCCGCGGGGGCGGGCGCCGGGGCGGGAGCGGGGCTGGCCGTCGCCAGCGGCGAGGGCGAGAGCGTCAGCGACGGCGCGCCCATGGGGGCCGTCAGCGAGGTCTCGGGCGTGAGCCGCGCGCCGCTCAGGGAGAGTTGGGGCCGCGCGAAGGCGGCGCCGGTCACGGGAGCGACCCGCACGGGCGCGCGTCCGATGGCGGACGCGAAGGCTTCGGGGGCGCCGGGCATCGTCAGGATGAAGGCGGCGAGCACGGCGCGGGCGGTCAGGGCGAGTCGGGTCATTTTGTTCTCCACGCGCTTAGTATAAGGAGGTCCGGGCGCGGGCGGCGGGGCCTAACGGGCCAAGCCGGGCAGGCAATGGGCCTGCGTGAAAAGCGAGACAGTAGGCCTAGGGTTCTTGGGCCCTGCGGCCCGGCTCAGAATTCGAGCGTCGCCAGGACGCGCTCGAAACCCGCACGCGTGCGGTCGGCGTCGGCCCGCGACGCGTCGTGGAGCACGACCAGGACGCCGCGCTCGTTGGAGAACACGGCCGTGTCCTCCGTGTATTCGCCGCCGCGCCGGGTCAAGGCGAGGGCGTAGCGGCGGACCGGGCGCGCGCCGACGGTCTCATCGCGTACCGGGCCCAACGGGCGGCCCGACCCGCGGTGCGCCGCGACGAACGCCGCCGCGTCGCGGCCCTCCGGCGTGGCCGCGGGGTAGAACATCACGCTGACGCTGACCGGCGCGCCGTCGGCGCCAGGAGGGGCGAAGAAGGTGGCCAGACGCGCGCCTTCGGGGCCGAGCACGCGCCAGTCGCCGGGCACCTCGGCGGCGAAGCGGCCTTGGGGGTCGCGGTAGGACGCCCCGCCGCCCGGGCGCGGAGCGCACGCCGCGGCGGACGCGAGCAGGGCGACGAGGAACAGCGGTCTCATCGTTGGCCTCCGGGGGCGCGCCGATGATAGGTCTCCCACAACACGCTCGCGTCACGCTTCATCGTCTCGCCGCGCGCGCGGTGCGCGCGATCGGGCGAGCGTTGGAGCAGGATCGAGAGCGCGTCCGTCGCGCTGGCGGCGTCCGCCAGTTCGGAGTCCGAGGCGGGAGGGCTCGCGAGCCATCGCGCGACCAGCGGCTCGCCTTCCGCGGCCAACGCGTCGATGCCGGGCGTCGCGGCGGCGAGGCGGGCGTCCTCCGCGGGCGAGAGGCGGCCGGTCATGCGCTCGAGGTCGAGCCCCAAGGCGGCGTTGACGCGATGCTGGAACGCGCGGGGCGCCGAATCCGCGTGACGCCGCGCGAGGGCGAGGTTGCCTTCGACGCGCAGCGTCGAGAAGAATTCACCCGCTTCGCCGGCGAAGAAGCCCTCGTAAGCCGCCTCGGACGCGGCCACGCTCGTCGAGCCCTCGTCCAGGCGGCGCAGCAGCCGGTCCGCGCCCGGGACGCCGCGTCGGACCGCATCGCGCGCCTTCTCGATCCAACCGGCCTGCACCTCGCGCGCCTCGGGCAAGGTGGCGTAGCCGTTGGGGAAGTAATGCGTGTGGTCGTTGAGGATGGAGAGCGTCCACAACTCGTAACCCGACAACGCCCGCTGGTAACGGCTGAGCTCATGCTCCGGGATGGCGGCGTCGGGGTCCTGGGTCAGGCGCTCGTGGATGTAGCGCGTCTCGTAGTGGAACGCGACGCGTTCCTCCTCGGCCCAACTCGTCATGGCGATGAGTCCTCGCCGCTCGACCGCCGCGGGCCCGAGCAAGGCCGAGACGGCGTGCCCGTATTCGTGGACGGCGTCGAAGGCCGCTTTCTCGGCGAATACCCGGCGCAGGGCGGGGCTGCGGTAGAGGGCCTCGGCCATGGCCGCGGGGTCGCTGAGCGCGGCGGCCAAGCGCGCGACCTCATCGGGCGTGCGTTGAGCCGGCGGGAGCTCCGCCGCGCGCGCGGTCGCGAGCGCCAGGACGAGCTCCGGGTTCAGGTGGAAGGTGATGGCGTGGGATTCGGGGTCGTAGGACGCCGCGACGCCGCGCTGCGGCACGGCGAGCTGGAGCAACGGCATGCCTTCGGGGCGGCCTTGCAGCAAGGCCGCCTGCTCGGCGGCCACCGCGCTGCCCTGCGCGGTGAAAAACTCCCTGAAGCTCTCATCCAAGCGCTGGGACAGTCGCTCCCGGCCGTCGCGCAGCGCCGCCGCCCGCGCCGCGGCCAACCTGGCGGCGCGTCCCGGGTCATCGCCTGCGACTCGGGTTTTTTCGGCCGACGCCCAGAAGCCGACGGCGGCCTCGGACTCGGCGCCGAGCGCGGCCCGCGCCTGCGCGACGGTGTCGGAGCGGGCCAGCGCCCCGCGCAGGCTTTCCGACAAAAAGCCTTGCTGGCCGCCGGCGATGAGCTCCAGTCGGGAACGCGTCGCCGGGTCGAGGGGGCTGGAGCCGGGCAGCTCCCGCAGCCGGAGATCGAGCAGGCCCAGCTTGCTCAACGAGTTCGACTCCGCCCCGCGCAAAGACGCGGCCAACATGCGCGAGACCACGGTGCCGTCGGCCGTCACGAGCGCGTCGCGCCCGTTGACGCGCCGTCCCGTCCAGTTGAGGTCCAACAGCCGCTCCGGCGTGACGGCCAGGCTCGCGGGGTCCGCCGGCTCGATGAAGCCCATCAAGTCGCGCAGCGTCATCGCGCGGCCGCCCAGCCGCGCGACGCCTCCCGGTCCCTCGCTGATGCCCAACGCGGCCGGGGACTCGGCGGTGAAGAGCTGACGGACGGTCTCGAAACTCGCCGCGTCGTCGAGGCCGGCGACGCGGTCGAGCGCGAGATGGCGCGTGATGCGCGCGCCGTCCATCGCGGTCACGCAATCCAAGCCGCCGGGACGGCAGAACGGGCGCCGCTCGCCCGTCGCCGTCGCCTCGTAACCCATGGCCGTCATGACGGCGGTGAACAACTCGCGCCGAGCCGGCGGGCCGCGCAGGATGGCGGCGGCGTCGAAAGCCGCGGTCAGCGCGATGACGCGCCGCGTCGTCAACGGCGCGCCGTCCAGGCGCAGCGTGTCCCCGTCGCGCCGCGCACCGGCCTTGAGGAGGCTGTGGGTCAACTCCGGGTTGGCGGCCGGGTCGTATGGCTCGTCGAGGCCGCGGCGGCCCAACGAGCGCCACAGGGCCGCGGCCGCGAGCCGGCTGCCGAAGATGCCGTCCTGGGCGCGCATGAAGGTTCGGCCGCCCCTGCTCACGGAGACGAAGCCGTTGAGGCGCCAGGATTCGGCGGCGACCGCGGCCATCGCCCCGTCGTGCTCGAGGTCGAGAGGCGCGAGGAGCTCGATGACGTCGCGCACCGACAAGCGTTCGCCCTGCACGAACAGCGCTCCGTCGCGTTCGACGGCGCCGGCGGCCAGGAGCGCGTCGGTCGTGCCGGAGTCGGAGCGGCCCGGGTCATAGGGGTCGTCGAGCCCGCTCGAGCCGAAGGAGCGCGAGACGCCGCGCGCGTCGAGCACCGACACGGGGTCGCCTTCGGCCGAGCGCAGGCCGGCGCGTCCGTCTCGCACGAACACGGGCAAGCCTAGCTGCTCGTAATACGCCGCGGCCACGCGCGAGACGGAGTCGGAGGCGCGCGGGTCCATCGGCGCGAGCAGTTCCAGCAGCGCCCGCCCCGTGAGCACGCGCCCCTCGAGCCCCAGCGTGCCGTCGGGCAGCGCGACGACGCCCGCGTTCGCCAAGCGGGCGCGCGTGTGCGGCGCCAGTTCCCCCGGGGCGAGCGGCGCGTCGAGCGGCCGTTCGCCCATGCCCCAGATCCGGCGGGCGTACAAAGCGAGGATGCGCGTGAACGGCTCGTTGCGCCCGGCGTGGTAATAGAAGGTTTTGCCGCCGCGCTCGCGGCGCGTGTAGCCCCAGGAAGGCGCGAGCGAGTCGACGAGCGGGTCCGCGCCCGCCTCGACGCGGTCGAAGAGCCGGGTGGCGGCCGCGTTGGTCAACACCGTCCCATCGGCGCCCAGAATCCGAGTGCCCTCGATGCGGCCGCCGATGGATTCGGCGACGTAGCCGGAGGTCGCGGGCGGCCACTTCGATGCGTCAAAAGGCGCCGCTCCGTCGGCCACGCGCCCGGAGGCGCGGTCGGCGCGCAGGATGATGGCGTCGAACGCGGTGTAGGGCTGGTCGCTGTCGGCGTAGAGCAACACGGCGGCGCCGTCGAGGGTCGCGGGGCGGAAGCCCAGCGAGAGCGCGAGACGCTTCTCCCCGGCGTCGAGCCCGCCCGGGGCGTCCACGCGCAGCGGCGCGTTCAAGTCCGCCTCGGTCATCACGCGGCCGTCGGGGGCGCTGAGGCGGCCGCTCGCCGCGTCCAGACGGAAGCCGTACTCCGTCTGCAGGTAGTCCGCGTACGAGGGGCTGTAATCCTGCCAGAGCCGCGCGTCGTAGTGCCCGGCGTCGTGGGCGCGGGCGCGGTCCGGGAGCAGCGGTCCCGACGGGGCCCACAGGGCGAGGGCCAGCGCGGTCAGCAGCCGCCAGGAGGCGCGCCGGGGGCGCGCGGAGACCGCGTGGGATAGGGGGTCCACGACGACAGGATAGACCCGGAAGGGGCCTATTTCAAGGGGTGGGAGCCGCCGCGGCCGGGGCCGGCCAGACGGCGTGTTTGAAGCGGCGGTGCACCCACAGCCACTGCTCGGGCGCGCGGCGGATGTCGGCCTCGAGCAGGTCGATGAAGCGCTGGTTGTCGGCCTTGTCGTCCTCGCCCAACGGCGTCTCGGTGAAGAGCACGCGCACGACGCCGTCGGGGCCGCGCCAGTTGTCGGCGCGGACGACGGCGGCGCCGGTACGGCGGGCCAGCGGCGCGACGGCCGCCAGCGTGTGCACGGTCGCGCCGAAGAAGCGCAGGGGCTCGCCCATCGGCGGGGGCATGTATTGGTCGAGCACGAAGCCGACGGTGTCGCCGCGCTTGAGCTGCTTGAGGATGGAGGGCATGGTGCGCGGCTGGAAGGCGCAGGCCACGCCGGTGTCGAGGCGGCGCGCCTCCATCCAGTCGTGCAGCCAGGCGGGCTTCAGGCGCCGGGTGACGATCATCGGCTTGACGCCGGCCAGGCCGCCCGCCGCGCTGCCCAGCTCCCAGTTGGCGGAGTGTCCGCCGAAGATGATGACGCCCTTGCCCCGGGCGTGCGCGGCGCGCCAGGCGTCGAGCCCTTCCACGCGGCTGACCCGCTGGGCGTAGGCGCGCCAGTGGCCGGGCACGGGGGAATACATGTGGCACAACTCGAGGAACAACACGCCGTAGTGCGCGTAGTTGTCGGCGAGCAGCCGCTCCACGCCGGCGGCGTCGAGCTCGGGCAGGCAGCGGCGCATGTTGTCGCGCCCGATGGCGGCGCGTTTGAAGTCCAGGGCGAGGAAAACCTTGCCCAGCAGGCGGCCGAGCGCCAGCTCGAGCGGGCGGGGCAGGGGCGTGACGAGCAGCCCCATGCCGTGCAGCGGCGCGCGCAGCAGCAGCGCGAGGACCGGGTTCACGACTAGTTCTGCGAGCTCCGGCGCGGGAGGGTGGCCAGCACGGTGCGCGCGATGCTGGGCACGAGCTGGGGCCGCAGCAGGCGCGGGTCGTAGGGCGCCAGGCGCCGCTCGTTCTCGCGCAGGCACAGCTCCAGGAACTCGCGCGGGGTGACGTCGCCGAACTGGGCGTGCGCGTTCATGGTGAAGTTGTCCTGCTTGTCGGTCTCGCCCTTGACCTTGAGCGCGGTCTTGACGCGGCTGAGGACCTGCAGCCACATCGCCAGGCCGCGCTTGAAGACGTATTGGGGGCGGCCGGCGTAGGGCAGCTGGGCCTGGTTGTAGGCGACCCAGTTGACGTGGAAGACGATGTGGCGGCCCTCCTCGGCCATGATGGGCTCGAAGAGCTTGACCAGCGCGGGCGGGAAGAAACCCGAGTCGCGCGCGAGCGCGAAGAGGCCGAAGGCGAAGAAGGAGTCGAAACACTCGCCGTAGCCGATGCGCATGAAGGCCCAGTTCGGGTCCGCGGGGCGCTCGGTGGTGTAGGGGGCGACCGGGAGGTGGTAGCGGTCCACCATCATGCGCAGGACGTCGGCGTGGCGCTGTTCCTCGAGCCCCTGGAGGGTGATGGCCTTGGCCAGGACCGGGTCCTTCTCGTCCTCGCCCATGGCGAGCACGGCGCGCGCGGTCTGGGCCTCGGTGCTCAGGGCCTCGTTCCAGATGGGCAGGGCCCGCAGCTTCTGCAGGGCGGGCTCGTCGAGGTCGGGCCAGGCCAGCTCGGCGGGTTTATAGGGGTCGTGGCTGTCGATGAAGAAGGAGCACAGCAGCTCCTTGTGCTCCTGCGAGCCGATCTTGAGCGGGGCGAGCGCGACGGTGGTCATGGGGGGTTCTCCGACGGGGATTCTACCAAATCCTCGCCCGTCCGGCCGAGGGGCGGCGTTGTCACTATGCTCATCCCTCTTCCTTGACGGGGAGGGGGATAACCCCTATCCTAGCCTCATGAGACTCCTCCCACTCCTGGCCGCCGCGCTGCTGACGGGCTGCGGCATCCTCTACACCGACATCAAGGTGCCTCGCGGCTACCGCTCCGCCGCCCCTTCCGAGGTCAAAGGCGCGCCGGACGACCCGGCGGCCTCGGGCCGCTCCTGCCAGCGCAGCGCGCTCTATCTGGTGGCCTGGGGCGACAGCTCCTACGCCAGCGCGGTGGCCGACGCGCTCAAGGGCGCGGGCCGCGACGGCATCCTCTACGACGTGAAGGCGGACATGAAGGTGAACTCCTACCTCGTCGGCCTCTACACCAAGGTGTGCACCGTGGTCAGCGGGAAGGTCGCCAAGTCGTGACGAGGCTCGCGGCCGCCGGCCTGCTCGTCCTGCTCGCGGGCCCCGCCGCGGCCGCGGGCGAGAACGAGGACTCGGCGGCCCTGCCCTCGATGACGAGCCGCGGCAGCATCCACCTCTTCTACCAGACGACGGGGCCGATGTCCTTCGTGGCGATGACCCCGCGCGACGTGCCGCCGGACGCGCGGCGGCTGGGGGAGGTCAAAAGCGTCTCCTGCCAGCGCGGCCTGTCCATCCCGCTGGCCGCCAGCCTGCGCGCCACGAGCGTGACCAACAGCTACGGTGACGGCGGCTACGCCAAGGCCATGGAGAAGATGAAGAAGGCGCATCCCGACCTCGAGGGCATCTACGACGTGAAGGTGGACCTCGAGATTTTCAGCATCCTCGGGGGCTTGTACCGCTCCCTGTGCACGCACCTGACGGCGCGGGGTTACGCGAAGCCTTAAGGCGCGGGAGCGGCCTTCTTCTTGGACGCGCGGCGCTTCTTGGGCGCCTCGAGCTTGCGGCGCTCGCGCATCTGGAACAGAGTGGCGATGCGGAAGGCGCCGCACTGCTCGTTGTCCATCTTCTCGAAGAGCGCGCCCAGCTTGAAGAAGGCGCGCTGGCCGGTCTGGTCGGCGAGGTTGACCTTGTCGCCGGCGATCTCGATGACGAGGCCGAGCTCGCCGCTCTGGACGTTCTTGAGCACGTCGAAGGGGCGCAGGTCGCGGGCTTTCATGACGGATATTATAGCTTATCGGCTGAAAAGGCGGTCCCACCAGCCTTTGAGGCCGCCGCGGTGCAGCGTGCACTCGCGCTGCGGCTCGGTGCCGGGGATGAACCACTCGTCGCGCTGGAGAGGACAGCCGGACAACGCGACCATGCCCGACGCGCCGCACACGCGTTGGGCCAGCAGCCCCTCGTAGCGGGGGAACGCCGCCGCGGGGCGGTCGGCCGCCGCCTCCTTCATGAACGCGGCCCACAGCGGCAGCGCGTCCTTGGCGCCGGTCAGCTTGAGCGCCCGGTTGGCGTCGTCGCCCGCCCACGCGCCGGCGAGCAGGGCCGTGGTGTAGCCCACGAACCAGGCGTCGCGCCCGTCGTCGGTCGTGCCGGTTTTGCCGGCGACCGGGAAACGCACGCCGTAGAGCGGCAGGCTGCGCGCGGTGCCCTCCGTGACCACGCTCTCGAGCAGCGAGGTCATCAGGGAGGCCACCGCCGGGTCGAGCACCGGGCGCGCCTCCGGCGGCGGGGCCTCGAGCACGGTCCCCTCCGCGTCCACGACGGCCACGACGAGGCGCGGGGTGGCGGCCATGCCGCCGGCGGCGAAAGGAGCGTAGGCCGCGACGAGCTCGAGCAGGTTCACCTCGGAGGAGCCCAGCGCCAGGCCGAGGTCGCGGCGGATGGGGCTGGCGATGCCCGCGCGCTCGGCGATCTCGGCGGCGCGCGCGACGCTCACGCGGGAGGCCAGGTCCAAAGTCGCCGCGTTGAGCGAGAGCGCCAGTCCCTGGCGCAGCGTCGCGGTCCCGTGGTAGCCGTCGTAGTTCTTGGGCGACCAATCGCGGCCGTCGCCGGGGTAGGACTTCGGCCGGTCGAGGAGGATGGTCGCCGGGGTGAAGCCCGTCTCCAGCGCCGCGGCGTACACGAAGGGCTTGAAGGTGGAGCCCGGCTGGCGCTGCGCCTGGGTCGCGCGGTTGAACTGGCTCTCCTTGAAGTCCTTGCCGCCCGACAGCGCGAGCACGGCGCCGGTCCGCGGGTCGAGCGCGACGAGCGCGGCCTGATGGCGCGCCGCGCGCAGCACGCGCTGGGCGGCCGACTGCAGCAGCGGGTCCATGGTGGTGTGGATGGACAACCCGTGTTGATGCAGCGCCTCGCCGCCGTAGCGCGGCAGCAGGCGGCGCACGACCTCGGCGGTGAAGTAGGCGTGGTCGGCCTGCTCCTCCTCCCCCAGCGTCTTGACCGGCGCGACGGGCGCGGCCAGGGCCGCCGCCAGCTCGCGCTCCGAGATGGCGCCGTCCTCGCGCATGCGCCGCAGGACCTGGTCGCGCCGCTCGCGCGACGCCGCGGGGTCGCGGAACGGGTCGTAGCGCCCGGGACTGCGGATGAGGCCGGCCAACAGCGCGGCCTCCGGCAGGTCGAGGTCCGCCGCGTCCTTGGCGAAGTAGAAGCGGGCGGCGGCGCGCACGCCCGCCACGCTGGAGGCGCCGTCCTGTCCCAGGTAGATGTGGTTGAGGTAGAGCGTGAGGATGCGCTCCTTGGGCAGGCGCAGCTCGAGGTAGAAGGCGAGGGCGGCCTCGGAGAGCTTGCGCGTGAAGGTGCGCCGCGGGGACAGGAAGAGGTTCTTGGAGAGCTGCTGGGTGATGGTGCTCGCGCCCTGCAGGCTGCGCCCGCGCAGGTTGGCCCAGGCCGCGCGCGCGATGGCCCGCGGGTCCAGGCCGTGGTGGCTCCAGAAACGCTTGTCTTCGGCCGCGACCACGGCTTTGCGAAGCGAGTCGGGTATCTGCTCCCAGGAGGCGGGGTCGCGGCGCACGCGCCGGGACCCCGACAGCTCGGTCGCCAGCTCCGGCTCCAGTCGGACCTCCAGCACGGCGTTGCCCAATCCGTCGGCGATGCTCCAGGTCCCGTCCCCGCGCCGCTCGAGCGCGTAGACGCCTTCGGCCTGGGCCGACGCGGGGATGCGGTGCCCGCGCAGGTGGACGGTCAGCCGCGGCGGGTCCCAGGCGTATTCACCCTTGGCGGGAGGCGCCGCGGTCCGGCGGTAGCCGAGCCGGTCGAGGCGCTGCAGGAGTCGCTCCGCCTCGGCCGGCTCGCCGGCGCGCACGGGGTGCGGCGCGGACCAGACGCGCGTCGAGAAGCTCTCGCCCAGGCCGCCCAACCTCAGGTCCGCGAGCTTGCGTTCGGCCTGCGCGCACAGCCAGACCGCGGCGGCGGCGGCGGCGCAGGCCGCGAAGGCGGCGACGCGCCAGGCGGCCGCGCGGACCTTGCGGCGGCGCGTCATCTAGAAACGCGCGCCGAGCGCCACGTGATGGACGGCGCCCAGGTCGTGGCGGGCGCCGAGGGCGTAGTCCATGAAGAAGCGCTTCTCGCGGATGCCGACGCCCGCGGTGATGAAGTCGGTCTCCGAGCCGAGCTTCCAGCCCCCGCGCAGCATGACGGAGGTCGCCTCCCCGAAGTCGAGGCCGAACTCCGCGCCCACGCCGCCGCGCAGCCGCTCGTCGCGCGTCTGCACGGCGTCGGCGGCCACGGTGAGGCGGTAGCCGGAGTACACCATCGAGGACTCGGCGGGCGCCGGCAGGTCCGTGGTCCAGGCCGCGCCGCCGCGCATGGTCAGCGGGAGCGGGTCGGATTCGACCTCGTATTTCACGCCCGGGCCCGCGTTCTGCAGCGCCGCGCCGAAGGAGAGCCCTCGCACCGGCGCGTCCCAGCGCAGGCCGGCGTCGAGGGCCGCGCCCGTGGCGCGCGCCTCGCCGCCGAGCTCGAAGCGGTAGAAACGCGCGAGCCCGCCCGCGGTCAGCCCGGCGCCCAGGGGGGCGGCCGCGCCCAAGGAGCCAATCATGTCCCGCTGAGCGGAGCGCGTCTCGCGCGCGCCGGTCGCGCTGACGATGTCGATGCGGCCGGCGTCGTAGTAGGCGAGGCCGCCGGCCAGCGAGACGCCGCGCCACGGCACGACCGAGCCCATGAAGCCGTAGGAATCCTCGACGGAGCCGTGCGAGAACAGGGTCCGGACCTCGGGGCGCGTCGCGACGAGGCCCGCGGGGTTGGCGCCGAAGGCGTCGGTCGCCGCGGGCAGGGCCGTGAGCGCGTCGGCCATGGCCGCGGCGCGCGCGGAGACGGGCCGGCGCAGCGTGGCGCCGGCCGTCGTGCCGGCCGCGAGGGCGCGGGCCGGGGCCAACGCGAGGAGCAGGGCGGCGGCGGTCGCCTTCATTTGATGACCAGTATCTTCGAGCGCCCGTCCAGGCGGGGGCCGGTGGTGCGCAGGATGTAGAGGCCGCTGGCGACGGTGGCGCCTTGGGCGTCTTTGGCGTCCCACGTCGCGGTGAAGGAGCCCGCGGGCCGGTCGGCGTCGTGGAGCGTGCGCACGAGCCGGCCGTCCGGCGTGTAGACGCGCAGGACGACCCGGCCGGCGTTGAAGGTGGTCACGTCCGCGTTCATGACCGTCCCGTTGCGCGGGCGCAGCAGGTTGTTGGTCAGGGTGACGCTGCCGGGCGCGAAGTCCACGAGCAGGCGCGCGTTGGCGGTCGTGGCGTTTCCGTCCGCGTTGGTGATGACGAGGTCCCAGTAGCCGATGGTCCGGCCCTGCATGTCCAGGGTGAAGGTCATGGTCTGGTCGTCGGTGCGGTTCTCGGCGGTCGCCGCCACGTCGGTCTCGCCTGACTTGCGGGCGACGACCTGGGGCGGACCGGCGGAGAACACCTCGCCGCGCAAAGTGAAGCCCGCGGCGCCGGCGCTGGTGTAGACGGAGTCGGGGCTCAGCGAGATGAAGTCCGGCGGGCCGTTGAGCACGGAGTAGATGGAGCCGCTCGACGGCTGCACGGGGTCCGAATAGCCGTAGTAGAGGCGCCAGCGGAACGAGTCCGTCGAGCGCGCCGGCACCGGGAAGGAGACCGAGCCCGACGCCGAGCCGGTGGACGCGCGGTAGCCGCTCTCCGCGGTGAACGCGGCGGCGGTCGCGTCGTCGGACAGCGAACTCGACACGACGGTCGTGCTCGAGGCGGAGCCCAGCGGCTGGGAATAGAACACGCGCACGCGCCCGTCGGCGCGTTTGGCCGCCCCTACCTGATGGGCCACGGTGGAGATGACGAGCGAGGCGGCGCCCCAGTTGCGGCCCTGGTTGGTCGAGAGCGCGGAGTAGACCCGGCGGTCCCCCGGGTCGTTGCCCCCGTTCTGGTCGCGCACGAAGAAGACCCGCCAGTCCCCGCTGTCGAGCTTCACCAGAGCGGGGGCGGCCACATAGTCGGCCCCGCCGGAGTATTCGAAGGCCGTCCCGGTGTCGTTGGCCCAGGAGAAGCCGTCGGCCGAGGTCGCGGTGTGGACGCGCCAGGAGCCGGTCGTGGAGATGATGGAGTAGACGGCGCGGAAGCCGCCGCCGGTCAAGGGCAGCACGCCCAGGCCCGTGATGGAGGACGCCGAGACCGACGGGACGGTGCGCGTGGACAGGCGCGAGCCGGCCTCCACGGTCCAGGTCTGCCCGTCGGGCGAGGTGGCCGACAGTATGTCGGTGTCGGAGGAGGCGTGGCGCATGAAGTACAGGCGCATCGGGTAGGTCCCGACGCTGTCGAAGGCCAGCGGCGTGGCGGTCGTCAGCGAGACGAAGCCGTCGGGAGAGAAGGTCGGCACCGCCGCGGCCGGCGCCGCGAGCGCCAGGAGAAGGGCGAGCAGCGGCGCCCTCACGGTCGTTTCCCCGCGGCCAGCGCCTGCTTGAGCGCGCGCGGCAGGCGCTTGACCGCGGCCTCGCGCGAGAGCGCCGCGGAGCGGGTGAAGCCTTCCTTGGACCAGACCAGGCTCACCGGCAGGCGCGAGCGCGTGTAGGCGGCGCCGCGGCCCGCGTTGTGGGCCTCGACGCGCGCGGCGACGTCTTTGGCGACGCCGGTGTAGAGGCTGTCGTCTCCGCAGCGGACGATGTACACCGACCACTCGGCGGGGGCCCCGCGTCGCGATTTCACGGGGGGAACTATAGCAGTCCCGAGGCGGGCTCGCCAGGGGCGGCATAGGCCTAAAGACCTATATCGAGTAGGCCCATAAGACCCAGGACAGGGCATATCTAAGGACCTATCATGCCCCCGTGAACCCCGGCCGCCGGCTCGTCTCGGCGCTCCTGGTCCTGCTCGCTCTCGCGCCCGCGCCGGGGCGCGCCCGGCAACTCGACTTCGACGGGCGGGCGCCGTCGGCCGCCGCGGCGCTGCCTCTGCCGCTCCCGTTCGTGCCCGCGCCCGCCCCGCCGCGCCCGCCCGCGGCCTTCGCGCCGGCGGTGCCCGTCGTCTCGTTCAAGGGCCTGTCGTTCAAGGCGGTGCAGTTCAGCCGCGCCGAGCGCATCCCCGAGACCTTGGTCGCCGTCCTGGACCGCACGCAGCGTTCCGCGCTGCTCGCGCTCTACGAGCTGAAGCTTCCCGCCGTCGCCGACGCCATCATCCGCGCCAAGCGCCGCGGGGTCAGCGTGCTGCTCGTCTTCGACGAGGGGCATTCCCGCCCCTCGGAGCCGGACGCCGCCGGTCGCTCGGCCGAGCTGCAGCGCGTGTTCGACGCGGGCGTGCCGGTGCGCACGCTGCGCGGCGGCGGCTCCTACGGCATCATGCACCACAAGACGGCGGTGCTCGACGGCGAGCTGGTCGTCACGGGCTCCTTCAACTGGACGCAGGCGGCCGACGAGCGCAACTACGAGAACCTCATCCTGCGCGACGACCCGGCCGTGGTCGCGTCCTTCGACGCGGTGTGGCGCTGGATGTGGGAGGCGGGGCGGCCGCTGTCGGCGTCGGCGAGCGAGGCCGACGACGATTCCGAGGCCGCGGCGGCCGGCATGGGGTCCCCGCCTTCGGACGGCTCGCGCCCCGTGAGCTTCAACGGCGGCTCTTACCCGGCCGTCGCCTTCTCGCCGCAGGGCGGGACGGAAGCCTTCCTGCTCGACGCCATCACCCGCGCGCGGCGCCGGGTGGACATAGCGATGTTCAGCTTCTACTCCCAACCCCTGGCGCAGGCGCTGCTCGACGCCAAGGCTCGCGGCGTGCGCGTGCGCGTCGTCGCCGACACGGGCCAGGCGCGCCGCTCGGAGGCCATCCGGCTGCTCCAGGCCGGCGGCGTGGAGCTGCGGCTGACCGGAGGCCGCACCGGCGGCTATTCGGTCATGCACCACAAGTACATGGTGCTCGACGGCCGCCTGGCCGTCGGCGGCTCCTACAACTTCTCCAACAACGCCGAGCAGAACAACCACGAGAACACCTTGTTCTCGACCGAGCCGGGCGAGGTCGCCGCGCTGCTGGCCGAGCAGGAGTTCGTGTTCGGCGTCGCGACCGCGGCTTCCGCCGCCGACCTGCCGCCGCTCCAATAGCTATAATCGCGCCATGGACTGGCGCGTCGTCCTCACCACCTTCACGACCCTGTTCCTGGCCGAGCTCGGCGACAAGACCCAGCTCGCGGCCATGAGCCTCTCGTCCGCGACGAAGAAGCCCCTGTCGGTGTTCGTCGGGGGCACCGCCGCCCTCGCGGTCGTCACCGGCATCGGCGTGCTCTTCGGCGACGCCCTGCTCAAGGCCGTGCCGGCCATCGTGGTCCGCCGCGGCGCGGCCGCGCTTTTCGTCGGCATGGGCGTGTGGATGTGGTTCCATGGCGACTGAGGCGCAGCTCGCGCGCGAATGGGCCGGCGTCGCCGGGGCCGCCTTCGCCTTGATGGGCGCGTCGCTGGCCGGCCGAGCCGCCGCCCACGCCCGCGAGAACCTCGTCTGGCAGCGGCAGTGGCGCCAGGCCGTGGGCTCGCCGGCCGCCGCGGAGGACGACGGCGAGGCGCGCCGCCTGGCCGCGGCCTACCGGGCCGCGGGGGCGGCGTTCGCCGGCGCCGGCCTGCTCCTGCTCGGCGCGGCGCTGCTGCGGCCCGACGCGCTCGCCTCCTGGCACCGGCCGGCGTCCATCGGGCGCGCCGGCGCGGCGGCCGGCGGGCTCCTGCTGTCGGTCGCGGGCTTCGGCACGGCGTGGAGCCGTCTGCTGCTCGTCGAGCGCGTGCCGGCGGCGGTGCGCGCCGTCCTGCCCGCCGAGCGACCGCCCTTCGGGGAGCGGCTGGCGCGCGCCTGCGGCTGGGCGCTGTCGTTCCTGCTGTCGGCCTACGGGCTGAGGCTCCTCCGGGAGGCGCTGAGATGAGGACGATCGGGCTGCTGCTGGTCTCCAACGTGTTCATGACCTTCGCGTGGTACGGGCACCTGCGCCACAAGGCGTCCCCGCTGTGGGTCGCCATCCTCGTCTCGTGGGGCATCGCCTTCTTCGAGTACTGCTTCCAGGTGCCGGCCAATCGCCTCGGCCACGGCCAGTTCACCGCGGCCCAACTCAAGACCATCCAGGAGGTCATCACCCTCGTGGTGTTCGCCGTCTTCTCGTGGCTGTATCTCGAGGAGCCGCTCGGCCTCAACCATCTCGCCGGCTTCGCCTGCCTGGTCGGCGCCTGTTTCTTCCTCTTCAAATGACCGAGCTCCTGGTCTGGGCCGTCGTCGCCGTCCTGGTCGTCGCGGGCGTGGCGGGCGCCGTCCTGCCCGCTTTGCCGGGCGCGCCTCTCATCCTCGTCGCGGCGGTGGTCCACCGGCTGTTCCTGCCGGGCTTCGTCTCGGGCTGGACCTTGCTTCTGCTCGCGCTGCTGTCCGTGTTGACCGTGGTCGCGGACTGGGCGCTCGGCGCTTTCGGCGCGCGGCGTTTCGGCGGCTCCAAGTGGAGCCTCATCGGCGCGCCGGTCGGCGCTCTGCTCGGGCTGCCCTTCGGGTTGTTCGGCATCATCGCCGGAGCGGTGCTCGGCGCGGCCGCGCTGGAGGCGCTGTTCGCCGGCCGCACGGCCTCCGACGCCTTGAAGGCGGGGCTCGGCGCGGGCCTGGGCGTCATCGCGGGCACGGCCGGGCGCCTCGCGTTGGCCGTCGCCATGGCCGTCTGGCTCGCCGCGGACCTCCTCGTCAACTGATGGCCGGCTTCGCGGCGCTGCGCCGGCTGCGCTGGCGGGTGGGCGCGGGACCGTGGCGTCCGCTGTGCGCCGCGAGCGGGCTCGTCAAGGCGGGCGCGCGCCTGTGGGTCGTCGCCGACGACCTGAACCACCTCGTCGAGCTGCCGTCGGGCCGCGGGCGCCGCCTGTTCCCGGGTGAGTTGCCCCGCGACGCGGCGCGCCGCAAGAAGGTCAAGAAGGACCTCGAGGCGCTCATCGCGCTGCCGGGACGGCGCCTGCTCGCCTTCCCGTCGGGCTCCAAGCCGCGGCGCGTCCGCGGCGCCGTCGTCTCGCTCGACGCGCGCGGCCGTTGGAAGGGCGCGAGGGAGATCGACTGCGCCCCGCTCCTGGCCGCCCTCGATGAGGTCATCCCGGGGCTCAACATCGAAGGGGGGTTCGTCGCGGGGGAGGACCTGGTCCTGCTCCAGCGCGGCAACGGGCGCCGGCGCTTCAACGCCTTGGTCCGCTGCGAGCTGGCGGCGTTCCTCGCCTGGCTCGACGGCCGGCGCGGCCCGCCGAGGGTCCGGGTGCGGCGGGCGCGCCTCGGCGAGTGGGACGGGACGCCGCTGTCGTTCACCGACGGCTTCTTCCACGACGGCGCCGTCTATTTCTCCGCCGCGGCCGAGGTCACCGACGACCCCGTGCGCGACGGGGAGGTGATGGGCTCCGTCATCGGCCTCCTGGCGCCTCGAGGCGGGGTCCGCGTGCTCGCGCGGCTGCCGAAGGTGAAGGTCGAGGGACTGGCGCTCGACGCCGCGCTCGCGCGGGAGCTGCGCGTGCTGGCGGTGACCGACGCGGACGACCCGCGCCGTCCGTCCGTGCTCCTGCGCGGCCGCGTCAGCCGGGCATAACCGCCAGCGCGGCGCGCGCGAGCGCGGGCATGAAGGTCGGCCGCAGCAGGCGCGGGTCGTAGGGCGCCAGGCGCCGCGCGTTCTCGGCCAGGCAGGTCTCCAGGAAGCGGCGGGGCGTGACGTCGCCGAAGGACGCGTGCGCCGCCATGGTGAAGTTGTCCTGGGCCTCGTCGTTCTTGACGCGCAGCGCCGTCTTGGCGCGGCTCTTGGTCTGCACGAACAGCGCCATGCCTTCCTTGAACGCGAAAGCGAGGCGCTCGGCGGCGGGTTTCTCGGCCCGGGAGTAGGCGACCCAGTTCGCGTGGAAGATGATGTGGCGCGCCTCCTCCTGCATGATGGGCTCGAAGAGCGTCACGAGTTCGGAGGGGAAGAAGCCGGAGTCGCGCGCCAGGGCGAAGAGGCCGAAACCGAAGAACGAGTCGAAACACTCCCCGTACCCGACCTTGAGGAAGCCCCATTCGGGGTCGTCGGTCTCTTCCGGCGCGAAGGACGGGACGGCGATGCCGTAGCGGCGGGTCAGTCCGGCGAGCATGGCGGCGTGGCGGCCTTCCTCGAAGCCGTTCATCGCGACGGCCTCGCGCAGGCCCGGGTCCTTGAGACGGCGGCCGAAGGACTGCACGAGGTGCGCGGTGGTGGCCTCGGTCTTCACGGCCTCCTCCCAGATGGGCAAGGCGCGCAGGCGGTCGAGGGCCTCCGGGGGCAGCTCGGGCCAAGCGGTGCCTTCGGCGTCGAGCTTCACGAAGGAGTCGGTGAAGAAGCGGCACAAGGCGTCGCGGTGCTGCGCGGAGCCGATGCGCAGGCCGGCGGACGGCGCGTCGAACATGGGAGCCTCCATGGGAACGGAGCTCCTGACGCAATGGAATGGCCGCGTCAGCGGTCGTAGACCGCGGACGCGAAGGAGACGATGCCGCCGGCGGGGTCCGGGGCCTGCCCGTAGGCGAGCAGGCGGCCGGGGCCGGCTTTGCCGCCGGAGAGGCCTTTCATCAGGCGCAGGCCGGTGTAGAGCGTCGAGAGGCCGCACACCTTGCGCCAGCCGTCGCCGTCCACGCAGGAGGCGTAGAAGGCGTCGGCGTCGTGCGCCAGGGCCGAGACCAGCGAGGCGCGGTCCTCTCCCTCGATGCGCGACGCGAGCTCGGGCGTGGGCTCGAGCTCGTCGCCGAATCGCGGGCCCACGTGGGCCAGGTCGATGCCGTTGAGGACCATCACGGTGCGCCCGTTGGACGCCTCCTCGGCCAGCGCGGCGGCCATGTCGTCGAGGGCCTTGCTCACCGTGGGGATGCGTGAGGGCGCGCCGTCGGGCGAGAAACGCTCGAAGCTCGACACGAGGATGGGCACCCAACGGGGGGTCTTGTCGCCGTAGAGCCAGCGCAGCCAGGTCGCCTGGAACTCCAAGGAATGCTCCATCTTGTGGACCCACTCGTCGGCGCGCGGGTCGTACCACAGCTTGGACGCGAGCGCGTCGTAGAGCGCGCCGTCCACCTCCATCGCGCCGAATGGCGTCTCGTAGGGCTTGGGCGTGAAGATCCACGGCGAGTCGGGGGAGACGTGCGCCACTCCCAGGGCCACGATGACGTCGGGGGCTTTGCGCTCGGAGAGCGCCTGATAGGCCCAGCCGTACGCGTGCCCGCCGCGCCCGAAGTCGATGTGCGGCGCCACGAGCCCCAGAGGCGGGGGGGCCGCGGCCGCCTTCGCCGTCGGCTTCTTGGGCCCGCCTTCGGCTTGCAGGTAGCCGTCCAAGGCCCGCGTCAGGGCCGCCGGCTCGGCGGGATACGAGGGGCCGGCGAACACCGCGGGGCGGGTCTTGCCCAGCTTGAAGTCGTCGCGCGCCTTGCGGCGCTTATCGGCGACCGCCGGGGTCTCGAGGTAGTCCGCCGCGTCGAGGGCGTTGACCAGCTCCAGGATGACCGCCTGGTCCACCTCGTTGCCGGTGTTTTTGTGGAACTCCGCGGCCAGTTGCGCCGCGGTGCGCCGGCCGTCGAGGAGCGAGATCAGCAGCATCCCGCCCGCCGAGAGCGCGAGGGGCTTGTCCGACAGCTCCTCGAGGTCCCGGAGGACGAACAACTGCTGCCCGTCCTCGACGGCCGGCACGGCCTCCAGCCGCTGCCTCAGGGGAGGCAGCGGGGAGTCCGGACCGAGCGTCAGGGATTGCTCTCCAGCGCGGTCTTGAGGGTCGAAAGCACGGTCTCGGGGCGCACGACGTAGGACGCGGCGGCTTCGCCGGCCGTCCCGGGCAAACTCGGCAGCACCGAGGTCATCTTGGTCACGTCCTCGCCGCGGCACGCGTCGTCGGCGCACTGCTGCGAGACGCGGCAGGAGCCGCGCCAGACGTAGTCGTTCTCGCCGCGCACGAGGATGCCCTCGATGACGAGGTTCGTGGCGTTGAAGACGGCCGAGCCGGAGTTGCCGCCGTAGGTGTCGAGGTTGGCGACGAAGTACCCGTTGGGGGACGCGTCGCGCACCTTGGCGCCGCCCGCGATCTTCGTGGGCAGGCCCGCCGGGTGGCCGATGACGACCAGCGGCGTGCCGTTGGCCGGGTCGCCGCCGCGGTTGAAGCGCAGCGGGGCGCGGCCGGTCACCGGCCGGTCGAGCCGGATGAGCGCGAAGTCCGCGCCGTTGCCGACCAAGGTCTGCGCGATGAGCTTCTTGCAGGAGTAGACGTCGTCGGCGCCGACGGAGGAGGGCATCACGCCCTGGCTCTTCACGCCGAAGCCGAAGACGAACTTCGTCCCTTGGCAGGCGCTCTCGGAGCGCACGCAGTGCCCGGCGGTCATGATGACGTCCGGGGCCACGAGCGAGCCCGAGCAGAAGGCGCCGTTGACCTGGTCGTAGAAGGGCTCGTCCGTGCACAGGCTCATGCCGCGGCCGTAGTGGCTCACGGACAGGTTCGCCCGGTTCCCGGCCACGGAGACGTCCCCGGCGGAGAACAACGCGACGGTCGAGTCGGCGGCCTCGAGCAGGCGCGTGTTCTGGACCTGGTAGAGGTCCAGGCGGTCGTCGGAGCCGTAGATGACGTCGGGTCCGACCTGCGCGAACGCGGGCGCGGCGAGCAGCAGCGCGCCGAGCGCGACCGCTTGAGACGGGAACAGTTTCATTCTGAGCGACCTCCCCCAACCAGGTTATCGACGGTGCGACGACCTGATTTCAGCAAAGGGGGCCACTTGGGTCAAGGCCCATGAGGTCCTAAGACCTAGAGTATTTTTGGGCCCTTAGGGCATACGGCTATGGGGATAGTCGCCCTTCCAGGGCGGGGGCGTCGCCGACGACGACGGTCACCATCGTCTCGGGGTCGAGGTAGAGGCGGGCGACGCGCTGGAGGTCTTCGGGGGTGAGGGCCTCCAGGCGGGCGAGGTAGGAGGCGAGCTCGGCCTCCGCGTCCTGGCCGTTCCTTTCATAGGAGGCGAGGGAGTCGGCGGCGTAGTCGATGGACGAGTTCTTCAGCAGGAAGAGTCCGGCCAGGTAGCGCTTGACGGCCGCGAGCTGCTCCGCGCTGACGGGCTCGTCGCGCATGCGGCGGATCTCCTTGCGGATCTCCTCGAGCGCGGGGCCTGCGACCTCGTTGCGCACCTCGGCGGTCGCGGTCCACAGCGTGCCCCGCGACAGCGGCTGCGGGCGAGAGTAGGAGCCGTAGGTGTAGCCCTTGTCCACGCGCAGGTTCACGAACAGGCGCGAGGTAGCCGAGCCGCCGAGGATCTGGTTCATGACGAGGAAGGCCAGCCAGTCGGGGTGGCCGGGCGTGAGCGCGACCGCCTGCGCGACGGACAGGTTGGCCTGTTTGGAACCGGGGCGGTCCACCAGGGCCAGTCGGGCCGCGCGCGAGGCGGGCACGGCGGGCACGGCGACGGCGGCGGCGGGGCCGCTCCAGCCGGCGAACGCGGCCTCGAGCTCGGCGCGCAGGACGGCGGGGTCCGCGTCGCCGGTGAGCACCAGCGTCGCGCCGTTCGGAGAGAAGGCGCGGCGCGCGAAGGCGGCGACGCCGTCGCGGCCGACGGCGGCGAGCTGCTCGTCGGAGAGCGCGGGCTTGCCGTAGGGATGGTCCGCGCCGAAAAGCTCGGCTTTCAGGCGCTCGCCGGACATGAAGTCGGGCTTGGAGCGCTGTATCTTGAGGTCCTCGGCCTTGTTCTCCTTCCAGAGCGCGACCTCGTCGGCCGGGTAGGACGCGCCCGTGAGCACGGAGGCCAGCTCGCGGAAGAACGCGGCGGCGTTGCGGGAGAGGCCCTTCGCGTCCAAAGTCAGGCTCTCCAGGCCGCGCTCGGTGGACACCGACCAGCCGAGCTTGGAGAAGGCAGCGGAGATGGCGGCCGCGTCGCGGTCGGACGCGCCGCTCATGAGCAGGTCGGAGGCGGCCAGCGACAGGCCTTCCTCTCCCGCGCGTTCGGCCGTGCGGCCGGCGGGCAGGAGCAGACGGGCCTCCACGACGGGCAGGCGCGCGTCGCGGGAGACGACGACCTTCAGGCCGTTGGAGAGGGTGAAACGCGCGAGCGCCGGCGCGGGCATGGCGCGTTGGGCGTCGAGCTCGGGCTTGGGGTCGCCGGCGGGGCGCTCGCGTTGGGCGGGGACGGGCGGCGTCGCGGGGTCCACGGGCAAGGTCATGGCGGGCGCGGGGCGGGCCTCGACGACGGCCCGGCCGCGGCCGACGAGCCAGCGTGACGCCGCGTCGCGCACGTCCTGCGCGGTCACGGACAGCAGCTGCGCGAAGTCGCGCGAAAGGTTCGCGGGGTCGCCGACGAGCGCGGCGTAGGAGCTCAGCAGTTGGGCGCGGTCGATGAGCTGCTCGAGGCCGCTGACCCACTGCAGCTCCAGGCGCGTCTTGGCCGCGTCGAGGCCGTCCTGCGACGGGCCCTCGCTCGCCAGGCGCGCGAGCACGCGGTCCACGAGCCCGAGCACCACGTCGGTCGCGGCGCCGGGCTTGAGCACCATCATCAGGCCGAACAGGTCGGGCCCGCCGGGGTTGTAGTGCGCGGTCCACCACGGGAAGTTCGGCGAGACTTCGAGGGCGACCTTGGCTTCCTTGACGAGCTCGCGGTACAGCGGGCTCTCCTCGCCGCCGCCGAGCAGCTCGCCGAGAACGGTGAGCGCCCAGTAGTCCTTGGTGCCCCGCTCGGGCGCGTTCCAGCCGGCCATGAGCAGGGGGGCCTTGGCGAACTTGTCGTCGATGACGCGGCGGGTCTCGCCGGTCATGGGGGCCTCGGTCAGATCGGGCGCGGGCGCGACGGGTTGGGCGGCGAGCGGGCCGTAGAAGCGCTCGACGAGCTCGCGGGCTTCGGCCTCGGTCACGTCGCCGGCCAGGGCGATGACGGCGTTGTTGGGCGCGTAGTGGGCGCGGTAGAAGGCGCGGACGTCCTCCAGGCGCGCGTTGCGGATGGACTCGGCTTCGCCGATGGTGGTGTGGCGGTTGGACCACTTCGAGAACGCGGTCTCCGCCATGCCGGCGTCGCGCGCCTTGGCGTAGGCCTGGTTGACGTAGCGCAGGCGCATCTCCTCGAGCACGACCTGCTGCTCGAGGGCGAGCGCGCGCTCATCCACGTTCAAGGTGCTCATGCGCTCGGCTTCGGCCCACAGCACGGTCTTGAGGGCGCTCTTGGGGACCACGGAGTGATAGGTCGTGTTCGTGCGCATGGTGTAGGCGTTGCGCACGCCGCCGTTGGACTCGATGAGGCGCGAGATCTCGCGCGGCAGCAGGCTCTTGGTGCCCTGGGCCATGAGGTGCTCGAAGAGATGGGCGAAACCGTCGAGGCCCGGCGTCTCGTGCTGCGAGCCGACCTTGTAGGTGACCGACACCGCGACCACGGGGCTGGTCTTGTCGGTGTGCACGACGACGGTCAGGCCGTTGGCGAGCTTGAACACCTTGGCGGGCAGCTCCAGGCGCGGGCCGGCCGCGGGCGCGGGCGACGCGGCGGGCACGGCGGCGTCGGCGGGCGCGGCCGGCGCG
>JANRKA010000050.1:0-5511 GCA_033875325.1 Elusimicrobiota bacterium
CCGGCGGAGGCGCCGTCCGACGCCGCGTCCGCCGCCGCGCCCTCCGCCGCGCCGGGAGCGGCCCCGGCCGCCGCGTCCGCTCCCGCTCCGGCGGCCCAGGAGCCGCCCGCGGCGCGCCCTCTCCCGCCCCATGACTTCACGCTGCCGCCCGCGCGGGTCAACCTGACCGAGACCGGCATCCTCATGCGCGGCTGGATCTACGACCTGGCGACGGCGCGCCCCGTGCCCCACGCCGTCGTGCAGCTGCAGGACCGGCTCAGCGGCGCCGTGCACGCCGCGTCCGCGGGCCCCGACGGCTACTACGAGCTCATGCTCCCCCGGGAGAACTCGGGCCTGCGGCCGGCCGCCTCCGTCGCGGGTTACCGCCGCGAGGTGCTCGAGGAGAACGGCCCGCCGTGGCACGCGCGCAAACCCGCGTCGCGCAAGGCCGCCGCCGCCCGCGAGCCGGACGAGGT
Source organism: Elusimicrobiota bacterium (assembly GCA_033875325.1). Classification (GTDB taxonomy): domain Bacteria; phylum Elusimicrobiota; class Elusimicrobia; order UBA1565; family UBA9628; genus GWA2-66-18. The sequence goes on from JANRKA010000050.1 coordinate 456, forward strand.
CCTGCTCACCTTCGCGCCCAGCCAGGAAGAAGCTCTTTTCAACCTCATCCTCATCCCCCTGCCCGAGAAACGCCGCTGACCGGAGCCCCCATGAACCGCCTACTGCTCGCCGCCGCCCTGACCTTCGCCGCCGTCTCGCCCTCCGCCGCGGCCAAGACGCCGAAGATGACCCCGCTGGCGCCGACGGTGCCCGCGGTCCAGGAGACGCCGCGCGCCGACGACCCGCTGGGCGTGAGCATCCACCGGCTCCCCAACGGCCTGACCGTCTACCTCAGCCCCAACAAGGGCCTGCCGCGCGTCACCGCCTGGATCGCCGTGCGCGCCGGCTCCAAACACGACCCGGCCGACAGCACGGGCATGGCGCATTACCTGGAGCACATGCTCTTCAAGGGCACCGACCGGCTGGGCACGCTCGACCACGCCAAGGAGCGCGTCCACCTCGAGCGCATCCGCGCGCTCTACGAGAAGTTGTTCAAGACCAAGGGCGAGGAAGCCCGCAAGAAGGTCTACGCCGAGATCGACGCCGAGAACGTGAAAGCCGGCGCCTTCGCCGTGCCCAACGAGATCGACAAGTTCTACCGCACCATCGGCGCCCGCGGCCTCAACGCCTTCACCTCCGACGAGCAGACCGTCTACATCGTGGACCTGCCCTCCAACCGGCTCGAGGACTGGGCGACGGTGGAGGCCGAACGCTTCGCCGCGCCCGTTTTCCGCCTGTTCCAGAGCGAGATCGAGGCCGTTTACGAGGAGAAGAACCGCGCCATGGACAACGCGGAGCGCATCCTCTCCGAGGAGGTCGAGAAGCGCCTCTATAAGGTCCACCCCTACGGCCAGCAGCCGACGCTCGGCACCATCGAGCACCTGAAGAACCCTTCGCTGGAGAAGATGTACGCCTTCTACGGCCGTTGGTACGTGCCCAACAACATGGCCATCGCCCTGGCCGGCGACTTCGACCGCAAGGCCGCGCTCGAGCTGCTGCGCAAGCGTTTCGGCGCCTGGCAGCCTCAGGAGCTCGAGCCGCTGCCCGAGTGGACCTTCCCCAAGCCCAAGGGCGTGGAGCGCTACGAGGTGAGATACGAGGCCGAGGAGAAGGTCGTCATCGCCTGGCCGACCGTCCCCAACTCCCACGCCGACGCGGACGCCTTGACCATGCTCGACATGGTCATGGACAACTCCGCGTCCGGCCTGTTCAACCTGCGCCTCAACCAGGCCCAGAAGGTGAAGTCCGCCGGCTCCCACCCGGGCCTCTACAACGACGCGGGCGCCTGGTACGCCCACGCCGTGCCCAAACAGGGGCAGACCCTGGAGGAGGCCGAGGCCCTGCTCCTGGAGACGGTCGAGGCGCTCAAGAAGGGCGAGTTCGAGCCCGCCGACCTGGAAGCCGTCATCACCAACTTCGAGAGCGGCGAGAAGGTGCGCCTGGAGTCCAACGAGTCGCGCGCCGCGATGATGACCTCCAGCTTCGTCGATTTCGAGCCGTGGGAACGCTCCATCGGCCGGCTCGACCGGCTGCGCAAGGTCACCAAGGAGGACGTCGTGCGCGTCGCTCAGCGCTACCTCGGCGGCGACCGCGTCACGGTGTACCGCCGCGCGGGCAAACCCGTCATCCCCACCATCACCAAGCCGTCGTTCACCAAGCTCCCCATCGACCCGTCCCGCGAGTCCGAGCGCCTCAAGTCCCTGCTCGCCCGCGCCCCGTCCCCCATCGAGCCGCGTTGGCTCGTCTCCGGCCGCGACTACGACATCACGCCCATCGAGGGCGGCCGCCTCTACTCGGCCAAGAACCCCTACAACGACCTCTTCGCCCTGTCCTTCCGCTTCGACCGCGGCTCGCGCGCGGCGCGGCGCCTGTGCTGGGCGTTGGACCTGCTCGACCTGGCGGGCGCGGGCCCCTACAACGCCGACGAGTTCAAGAAGAAGCTCTACGCGTTGGGCACGAACCTGTCCTACTACTGCGACGAGGACTCCTCGGGCGTGAACCTCTCGGGCCTGGACCGCAACCTGTGGTCCTCGCTGGAGCTCATGCAGCAGCGTTTCGACTGGCCCACCGTCGAGGCCGACGCCCTCGAGAAGATGAAGGTCGTGGCGCTGGGCGCGCGCGAGGACGAGAAGAAGAACCCGGGCGCCGTGCACGGCGCGCTCGGCGAGCTGGCGATGCGCGGGCGCGAGAGCTCGGTGCTCGCGCGCCTGACCAACGCGGAGCTCAAGGCGCTGGCCGAAGGCGAGCTCAAGTCCCTCATCCGCGACTTCCCCAACCACGTGCGCCGGGTGGGCTACGTCGGCAACCGCCCTCCCCGCGAGGTCGCCAAGCTGCTCGCCACGGGCCGCCGGCACCGCGAGACGCCCGCGCGCGTGCCCCTGCGCCTGCTCAAGCCGTCGAAGCCGCGCGTGTTGTTCACGCACCGCGACATGGTGCAGGCCCAGGTCGGCTTCTTCGCCGCGGGCGAGGTGTACGACCCCGCGAAGGTCGTGGACCAGCAGTTCCTCGCGCAGTACCTGGGCGGCGGCATGAGCTCGCTCATCTTCCAGGAGGTGCGCGAGTCGCGCGCGTTGGCCTACTCGGCCTCGGGCGGCCACACCGTCACCGCCGACAAAGGCGACGACACCCAGCTGTGGGGCCGCGTCGGCTGCCAGGCCGACAAGACCCCGGAGGCCGTCGAGCTCATGACGGAGCTGCTGCGCCGTCCGCCCATCTCCGACAAACGCTTCCGCGAGACCGCCAAGGCCATCGAGGAGGGCTACCGCGCCTCGCCCACCGCCTTCCGCTCCATCCCGTACGCGGTGATGGACTGGGAGGACCAGGGCCTGTCCGGCGGCGACCCGCGCCCGGCCCGCTTCGAGCGCGCGTTGGCCTACACGCCGGCCGACCTCGAGGCCTTCGCGTCGCGCTACAAGGACGCCGCGCTGTCGGTGTGGATCCTGGGGCACCAGGACCGCGTGGGCCTCGACAAGCTCAGGACGCTCGGCGACTTCGAGACCAAGGGCCTCGACGCGTTGTTCCCTTACTGAGCGCGCCTACTTCGCGGCGTCGGTCCCGCCCCGGGCCTGTTTGAGGCGGGCGAGCATGTCGGCCTTCTGCTCGGCCGACAGCGAGGGATTCTCCGCGATCTTGCGCTCGGCCTCGGTCATCTGGGCCTCGGCGCTGCCGGCCAGCTGCGACAGGCGCGGGCCGCCCGCGACCTTGCGCCCCGCGAAGTTGTAGACGGGGCCGGCGGCGTTGCCCATCAGCTCGCTGCGGCTGGTCACGCCGTAGTGCACCGCCGAGGCGATGGAGTTGCGCGCGCCGGTCTTGTCGAGGGCGATGCGGGGCACGGGCTTGAGCGCCGCGGGCGCGGCCGCGACGGCGGCCTCTTTCTTCGCCGGCTCGCGGAAGGCCTCGACCTGCGCGCGAGCCGTGCTGACGGTCTCGCCTTCGCCGGCGTGGCGCGGGGCGCCCAGAGCGCCGAGGGAAGACGCCGGCGCGGGCATCGCGGCGCCCGACGCGACGGCGGCGGGCGCGTGGGCCGGGGCGGCGGCCGTCTCGTCCACCAGCGGGTCGGCGACCGAGCCGATGACGGGGGCGGGCGACGACGCGGCGGCCTCGCGCGAGAGGGCGGGGCGCGTGATGGACGGCTCGGGGGCGGAAAGCGCCGGCGCGGACGCGGAGACGCGGCTGAGCAGCGAGCCCCGGCCTCCGTCATGGGTGAGCACGAGGCCCGCCACGCCCACGACGGCGACGAAGCCCATCACGCCCGCTCCGATCATCTGGAAATTGCCCTTGGTCTGCTCGCTCATGGCGTCCTCCGCCGTCTTCACCAGTGTAGACCCGGACCCCCCGGGATTCAAGTGGGTCCGCGGCGATTTATCGACTTTTTACGGTCTTTACCGGGTTTTTACGCGGCGGGCGCCGCGGGCGCCGCCGATTCCTTGGCCATCTCGGCCAAAGCCGCGTCGCCGGGGAAACGCGCCAGGGCGTCGGCCGCCCGCCGGGCGGCCTCCTCCCGGCGACCGAGGGCCAGGAGGGCCCTCACGCCGCTGACGTGGAAGCCGCGCTCCGCGGGATAACGCGCCGCCCCCTCCGCGCACAACTCGGCGCATTCGTCCATGCGCCCCGAGCGCCCGTACACCGACGCCAGGGCCAGCCAGGCGAAGGCCTGCCGGCCGCGCTCCGCCAGCCACTCGCACAGGGCCTCGGCCTCGCCGTACATCTCGAAGGCGATGAGGGAGGCCACGACCGACTCCATGTGGCCGTCGGCGCCGAGCCGCTTGAGCCGCGCCAGGATCTGCAGGAAGTGCCGGCACGGCGTCCAGGCGTGGCGGCCCTCCGACAGGGGCAGGCGCACCAGCCGGCGCGCGTCCTCGGGCGTGAAGCGGCCCGCCTCGGGCATGAACAACAACACGGGTTTCTCCTCGCCCGCCCACGGCGCCAGTCGGCCGAAGGAGAGCTTCGCGCCGGCCGGGATGACGAGGCGGTCGAGCGGCAGCTCGTAACGCGCCGCGTCCGCGACGGGGCTGCCTTCGGCCAGCGCGCGCACCTCGGCCCAGGGCACCGAGACCGCGGTGTTCGGGTCGAGGAACAACTTCACGCCCGCGAAGCGGCGCACGCCGCGCAGCAGGGAGAACACCTGCCCGGGCATGTGCCCCATCCAGAGGAACTCCTTGCCCCGCGGCGCCTTCAAGCCGCGCGCGCCGACGAAGTCGCGCACGCGGTCGCGCGCCGGGAACAGCGGCACCCAGATGCCGCCCAGCTCGGGGTCCTTGTCGGCCCACACGGGGAAAGACGCGTCGGGTTTGGTCACGCGGCGCACCTCGCCGTGGGCGAGCGGCTCGTCGAGCGTGAGCAGGTAGGTCTCGGAACGCAGCAGCTCCTTGAACAGGGCGGCCCGCGAGGCCAACGGATGCGTCGCGGCGCGCCGGATCAGGTGCTCCAGGTTCTCGACCATGGTCCCAGGTTAGCCCCGGGCTCGCCACGCGTCAAGGCCCAGGGGAATCCCTTTATAAGGTGCGGGTCCTGTCGCGCTGCGGCATATGACTTTTCAGACGCCACAGGCACCTACCGCCCAGCTATCACGACCTG
>JANRKA010000051.1:0-30893 GCA_033875325.1 Elusimicrobiota bacterium
CCGGCGACGCGCGGCGCGGCCGCGGGCGCGGGCGCGTCCGCGGCGGCCGCGAGCGGCGCGGGAGACGCGGCGAGGGGGGAGGCGGCCGTGAGGCGCCGGGGCGCGATGACGGCGGGCGAGCCGGAGAGGGACGGCGCCGCCAGGGAGAGCGTGGTCATCGGCGCGGCGAGGCGCAGAGAGGTGGTCGGGAGGACGACGGGCGTCGCGACGCGCGAGGGGGCGACGGCCTTCACCTGGGCCATGGCGGCGTAGGCGGGCAGGCCCGGGGCGGCGAGGATGAGCGCGGCGCAAAGGGAGGAACAGAGGAGCTTGGTCATGGGGCGATGTTACGAAAGCGAGCGCGGCCGCACCTGAGCCGAAGGAACCGGTCCCCTCGACGACAATGGGCCTAGGGGAATCGGGTCCCCTGGCCCGGCGGGCCGAAAAAGGACGGCCCCCTTCGCGAGAAGGGGGCCGTCGTCTCAGGCCGGCAGGCGGCTTAAGGCAGCAGGTCCTGCGAGCAGTCCGTCGAGCTGCAGCTCAGCGCGCCGGGAGGCGCCGAGTAGGTGACCGTGTAGCAGCCGTAGACGGCCGGGCACGGGGTGCGGCGCACCATGGTGATGCTCCAGGTGGGCGTGCCGGTCGTGGTCACGGCGCTGGCCGTGAACTTGCCCAGCGTGCCCATGTTGGCGTCGAAGGTCGTCGCCGCGATGGTGCCGCTGAAGTACACGCCGTTCTTGGCGAGGTAGCGCTCCTGGGCGCCCTTGATGCCGTTGATCCACTGCATGGTTTCGGCGAACTTGCCCTTCTCGACGACCTTGAAGTACTGGGGCACGGCGATGGCGGCCAGGATGCCGATGATGAGCACGACGACGAGCAGCTCGATGAGGGTGAAGCCCTTGCGGGACCTCAGCAGCCGGGTGGACGGGAAGTTCATTGTTCCTCCTTCAAGATCGCGTCTGCACGAGTGTAGCAGAAGCGGCCCGAGAAAGCCCGCGTCGGGTGTGGAGGAATTGTGAATTCCTTATATTACGACGCCCCGGCCCCCTCGAAGGGGACCGGGGCGTCTTCAGGCGCGCCGACGCGCGGCTTAAGGCAGCAGGTCCTGCGAGCAGTCCGTCGAGCTGCAGGTCAGCGAGCCGGGAGGCGCCGAGTAGGTGACCGTGTAGCAGCCGTAGACGGCCGGGCACGGCGTGTTGCGCACCATGGTGAGGCTCCAGGTGGGCGTGCCGGTCGTGGTCACCGCGCTGGCGGTGAACTTGCCCAGCGTGCCCATGTTGGCGTCGAAGGTGCCCGCCGCGATGGTGCCGCTGAAGTACACGCCGTTCTTGGCGAGGTAGCGCTCCTGGGCGCCCTTGATGCCGTTGATCCACTGCATGGTCTCGGCGAACTTGCCCTTCTCGACGACCTTGAAGTACTGGGGCACGGCGATGGCGGCCAGGATGCCGATGATGAGCACGACGACGAGCAGCTCGATGAGGGTGAAGCCCTTGCGGGACCTCAGCAGCCGCGAAGCGGTATGGTTCATGTATTCCCTCCCAGGAATGGCGTCAGCGGGAGTATAGCCGAAAGCGGCGCGGCGCGCCCGTGGTATTTGTGGGGAAGTTGTGAATTTCGGTATAGTGGCGCATGCCCCGGGTGCTCATCGTAGAGGACGATCCGGCCATCGTCGAGGCCGTCGAGAAGACCCTCACCATGGGCGAGGGATTCTCCCTGCGCCGGGTGGCGTCGGCCGACAAGGCCGTGGCCGAAGCCGTCGCGAGCAAGCCCGACCTCATCCTCCTCGACGTCCGCCTGCCCCCGGGCGACGGCCGCGTCGTGCTCAAGGCGCTGAAGGCCAACGCGGCGACCGCGGGCATCCCCGTCATCATGCTCACCGGCATGTCCGGGGAAGGCGACCGCGTGGTGGGCCTCAACCTCGGCGCCGACGACTACGTCTGCAAGCCCTTCGGCGCCATGGAGCTGTTGGCTCGCATCCAGGCCGTGCTGCGGCGCACGGTGCCGGGCACGGCGGCCGGAGGCGCGGTCTCGGCCGGCGGGCTCGTCCTCGACCCGGCCGGCCGCACGGCCGAGCTCAACGGCAAGCCGCTCAAGCTCCAGCCCCGCGAGTTCGAGGTGCTCTACCTCCTGGTCAACCACGCGGGCAAGGCGCTCACGCGCGCCTTCCTCATCGAGAACACCTCCTCCTACGGCGCCGACGTCGAGACCCGCGCCCTCGACACGCACATCAAGAACATCCGCAAGAAGCTCGGCGCCAAGGCCGGACTCATCGAGACCGTGCCAAAACACGGCTACCGCCTTGCGGTCTGAGCGCCGCGCCGTCTACTTCGCGTTCCAGGGCCTGCTCATGGCCGTGCTCATGCTCCTCTTCCTCTATGAGGCCCGCGAGCACGCGCGCTGGACGGTCCAGCTGACGGCGCTTCTCGTCCTGCTCGCGGGCTCGTTGGGCGCCATCCGCCTGGTCCCGGAGGCCGCGCTCGCGCGCGGCGTGTTCCCCGCGGCGCTGTTCCTCGTGGACGCGGGCGCGGCCACCTTCATCCTGCGCTGGACCGAGGCGCGCTCCGAGTTGTTCCTCATCTACGCGCTCATCGTCTTCGGCTCGGCGCTGACGCGTTCGGCGCGGCAGGCGCTGGCCATCGCCGGCGGCACCATCCTGCTCTACCTCGTGTCGGGCTGGCGCTCGGGCGGGCTGCCGGCGGACTCGGACTTCTGGCTGCGCGCGGTGTTCCTGGCGACCTCGGCCGCCCTGCTGGCCATCCTCGCCGGCGACGTGGCCGCCGCGCAGGCCGAGGAGAAGCGCCGCTACGACGAGCGGCTCATCTCGGTCCAACGGCTGGCCACGCTCGGGCGCCTCTCCGCGGAGGTCGCGCACCGCATCAAAGGCCCGCTGACGACCATCGCGGTGGACGCGGAGGTGCTGTCGCACCGCCACGCCCAGGACCCGGCCACCCTCAAGGAGCTGGCGCAGATCCGCGAGGAAGTGGAGCGCTGCAAGGTCATCCTCAAGGACCTGCTGGACCTGGGCCGCATCGAGGAGATGGACAGCGAGCCGCTGGACCTGCGCGAGCCCGTGGACGCGGCCGCGCGCTCGGTCGAGCCGCAGTACGCCCGGCGCGGCGTCTCGCTCGCGCGCGCGGGCCTGGACCGGCCGCTGCGCATGAAAGGGGACGCCCCGCTCCTGCAGGAGGCGGTGTCGGCGCTGCTGCTCAACGCGCTGGAGGCCTCCGCCGACGGCGCCGTCGTGCGCGTCGAGGCCTGGACCGCCCAAGGCCGCCACCACCTGCGCGTCACCGACTCGGGCGAAGGCGTCGCCTCCGGCGACCTCGAGCGCATCTTCGAGCCGTTCTTCACCACCAAAGCCGGTTCCGGCTCCGGCCTGGGCCTCTCCGCCGCCCTGCGCATCGCCGAGAAGCACCACGGCACCGTCGAAGCCCACAGCGACGGCCGCGGCCGCGGCGCCCGCTTCACCCTCGTCCTCCCCGCAGGTCCAACCTAACAGAAGGGTCAGGCACTTCGTTAGGTTCTGTCATGCGATTTTCGCAAACCTAACGAAGTGCCTGACCCTTCTGTTAGGTTGTTAACGGCCTTGGTTGGACCAGTGGGGGGTGAAGCTGGCGCCGGGGACGTCGGCGACGAGGCGGGGGGCGGAGCCGTCGGCGTCCATCACGAAGACCTGGGAGCGGCCGCCGCGGGTGGAGGTGAAGGCGAGGAAGCGGCCGTCGGGGGACCAGGCCGGGTCCTCGTTGGAGCCTTGGCCGGTGGTGAGCTGGCGGACGTTGGAGCCGGTGACGTCCACCAGGAAGATGTCCATCTTGTCCTTGTTGTGGGCACGGCCGGAGAAGGCGATCCACTCGCCCGTGGGCGACCAGGCCGGCGCGTCGGCCCAGTTCAGGCTGGTGAGGCGGCGGATCTTCTTGGTGTCGAGCTCGAGCACGTGGATCTGCGGGTTGCCCGAGCGGTCGGAGACGAAGGCGACCTGCCGCGAGTCCGGCGAGAAGGTCGGCGTGGAATCGGCGCCGAAGTGGCTGGTGAGGCGCTCGACCGAGCCCGAGGCCAGGTCCTTGAGGAACAGGTTGGGGCTCTTCTGCCGCGAGAGCGTCATCAGCAGCTTCGTGCCGTCGGGGGAGAAGCCGCCGGCGATGTTGAGGCCCTGGTCCTCCGAGACGGTCTTGGAGCGCCCGGTCTCGAGGTCGAGCAGGAACAGGTCGGGGTTGCCGTCCTTGTAGCTGGTGTAGGCGAGCCTGCGGCCGTCGGGGGAGAAACGCGGCAGCAGGGAGATGGAGCGGTGGTCGGTCAGGCGCTTGACGCCTTCCCCGTCGTAGTCCATCAGGTAGATCTCTTTGCTGCCGGTCTGCGCGTTGGCGAAGGCGATGCGCGAGCGCGCGATGCCGTCGCGGCCGGTGGCGGCCTTGACGACGTCGTCGGCGATGCGGTGGGCGAGCGCGCGCTCCCACTGGGCGTCCTGGCGATAGAAGCGCTCGAAGACGGTCTCGCCGCCCTCGGCGTTGGCGAGCGTGACCTGGACCGAGAGGCGTCCCGCGGCGACGCCGGCCTTGGCGCGCAGGCGCCAGGTCGCGCCGATGACGGGGATGGGGCTCATGCCCTCGTCCTTGACCTCGAAGTGGCGGGAGAGGTAGAGGTCGCCGCGCACGACGGCCTGCAGGCGCTTGGCGAAGAGGGAGTGCTCGGGCTTCTGCGGGTCCTCGGCGTCGAACGGCGGCAGGGCGAGCCCCGGGGCGGGGCGCGCGGCGTCGCCGGTGAGGGCCAGGCGGACCTCGGTCTGCGCGGACGCGGGCAGCGCGAGGACGGCGGCGAGGAGAAGGCCGGTCATCGCTTGGCCGCGGGTTTGGCGGCGTCGAGCTTCTTGAGCGCGGCGGCCGCCTCCTTCGCCTCGGGGCTCCGGGGGAAGTCGGCCACGACCGATTCGAGGTAGGCGCGCGCCTCGTCCGGGCTGCGCTTGAGCCCGACGAGGCTCAGCGCGTAGTGCAGGCGGGCGCCGGGCGTCTGTCCGCTCTTGGGGAACTTCTCGAGCACGACGGCGAACTGGCGGCCGGCCTTGTCCCAGGCGCGTTGGCCGTAATACGCCAGCCCCAGGTCATAGGTCGCCACGTCCACCAGCTCGCCTTTGGGGTTGTCCTTGAGGTACTGCTCGAAGCCCTTGGCGGCCTGCGCGAAGTCCTTGGCCTGGAGCCGCTTCTCGGCGGTGACGAACAGGTCGGTGGCGGAGACCTCGCGTTTGGCGCTCTCGAGCGCGGCCTTCTGCTCCTCCAGGCCCTTCTGCTGGGCTTGCGACAAGGTCTGCCCGAGCTGCGCGACCTTGCCGGAGATCTGCGCGCCGAGCTCGTCGAGCTTGCCGCCGAGCTTGCCCATGTCGCCCATCGCGGTCTTCACGGTCTCGGTGTAGGCGGCGAGGTCCTCGCGCAGCTGCTTGATCTGGACCGAGAGGTCGGCCTGGTTGGCCTGCATCGAGCCGACCGTCTTCTTGAGGTCCTCGACCTGGGTCTTGAGCTCGTCGGTCTGCTCGGACAGGTCGAGCACGTCCTTCTGCGTGGCGACGCACCCGGAAAGCCCCGCGCAGGCGAGGACGAGGACGGCGCCCGCGAGCCGCCGGCTCACTGCTCGGGTTCCGAGGCGGCGGGGCCGGTTCCGCCGGACTTGGCCCGCACGCGCGTCTCGGCGCGGCGGTTCTTCTGCCAGCAGTCCTCGTCGGGCGTGGAGCAGACCGGCATCTCCTTGCCGTAGGAGATGGTGGCCAGGCGGCGGCCGTCCACGCCGAGGCGGATGTAGTAGTCGCGGACTTCCTTGGCGCGCTTCTGTCCCAGGGCCAGGTTGTAGGCCACGGTGCCGCGCTCGTCGGTGTGGCCGGCGACGAGGGCCACGGCGTCCTTGCGGCGCTTGAGCGTCGCGGCGTTCTCCTTGAGGACGGCCAAGGTCTCGTCGGAGAGCTGGGCGCTGTCGTACTCGAACTTGACGGTCTTGAGCTCGGGGTCGGAGTCGAACTGCACGCCGTCCACCTTGAGGCTGGCTTCCTGCACGTCGGCGCCGGGCGCCATGGGCGCGGCCTCGGCGGAAGAGGAGGAGGAGCCGGCTTTGCCGCCCTTGTCGGCGGACTTGGGTTTGCGGTTGGAGGAGACGCAGCCGGCGAGCGAGGCGACGAGCACGAGGAGGAGGGCGCGGTTGGTCATGCCCTCATCATACATAAGGAAGAAAGCGCCGTCTATCCGGCCATGGGGGCGAGGGTCCGCTTGGACAGCACCTCGCCGGCGGGGCCCACCTCGTAGATGATGGGCTCGCAGGTGCCGATGTTCACCTTCATGATCTGCTCGGGCGTGAGCTTCTCGAGGTCCATGAGGATGGCGCGCAGGCTGTTGCCGTGGGCGGCGACGAGCACGGTTTTTCCCTCGCGGGCGGGCGGGAGCACGAACTTCTCGAAGTAAGGCAAAGTCCGGGCGGCGGTGTCCTTGAGGCTCTCGCCGTCTTTGCCCGGCGGGCGGACGTCGAAGGAGCGGCGCCATATGAGGACCTGCTCGTCGCCGTATTTCTTCGCGGTCTCGGCCTTGTCGAGGCCCTGCAGGTCGCCGTAGTGGCGCTCGTTGAGGGCCTTGTCCTTGTGGATGGGCAGCGTCTTCTGTCCGCTCTCGCGCAGGATGATGTCCAGGGTCTGCTGCGCGCGTTGGAGCTCCGAGGTGAAGGCCAGGTCGAAGGCGAGCCCCTTGAGGGCGCGTCCCGCGGCGACGGCCTCGGCCGCGCCCTTCTCGGTGATGGGCACGTCCACCCAGCCGGTGAAGCGGTTCTCCAGGTTCCATTGCGACTGGCCGTGGCGCACGAGCACGAGTCTTCCCATCATCCCTCCTTCTTGGCGGCGGCGAGCATCTCGCGGATGGCGCGGCGGAAATCGTCGAGCGGCACGGGTTTGGGCAGGAAGCGCGCGCCGGCGTGGTCCGAGACCTCGGCGAGGATCTGCTCCGGCGACGCCTCGCCGCTCATGAACAGGATGGGCGTCGCGGCCGTGCCCGAATTGCGGCGCAGCGACTCGAAGAGGTGCGCGCCGGTGTTGCCGGGCATGTGGTAGTCGAGGATGATGAGGTCGGGCTTGCCCTTGCGGGACTTCTGCATGCCTTCGACCGGCTCCGAGGCGGAGTCCACCTCGTGGCCCTCGCGCTTGAGGATTTCCGTGAGGATGGAGACGATCTCGAAATCGTCGTCGATGATGAGGACCTTCGCCACGAGCCCATCATACCCCTTCGGGCCCGTCGCGGTCCAGCCCGGGCGGACGCGGGCGCGTTACACCCGCTTGGAGCGGGGCTCGGCGAAGGCGCGGGCGAGCGCGGTGCCGCGCAGGCGCACGCCGTCGCGGCCGGACTTCATGCCGTACATGGCCGCGTCGGCTTCCTTGACGAGGGCGGAGACGTCTCCGGACTTGGGCAGCGACGACACGCCCCAGCTGGCGGTGACGCCCTTGGGGGCGAGCGTGACGGCCGCGGCTTTGGCCACGCGGCGCGCGACGCGTTCGGCCTTGGCGGCCGGGGTGTCGGGCAGGAGGATGACGAACTCGTCGCCGCCGTAGCGGAAGGCGGCGTCCACCTCGCGGCGGATGTTGTCGCCGAGGGCCGCGGCGAAGGCGCGCAGGATGCGGTCGCCCTCGAGGTGGCCGAGGCGGTCGTTGACCTGCTTGAAGCCGTCGAGGTCGAAGAGGACGAGCGAGAGGGGCTGCTTCTGTCGCTGGGCGCGGGCGGCCTCCTCGCGCAGGCGGTCGTGGAGGTGGCGCTGGTTGTAGAGGCCGGTCAGGTCGTCCGTGCGCGAGAGCTCGCGCAGCTTCTCCTCCAGGCGCACGCGGTCGGTGATGTCCTTGGCGACGCCCAGAGTGCCGATGACCCGGCCGCGGCCGTCCTTGAGGTAGGCCACGGAGAGGCTCGCGTCGAGCGTCTTGCCGTCGGCCTTCTTCATCTTGAGCTCGAGGTTCTGCACGCGGCCCTGGGAGCTCTCGCGCAGCAGGCGCATGATGCGCTCGGCGTCGGCGCGGCCGCCGGCGTAGAGGTCGTGCGCGGGCAGGCCCACGGCGCGGGCCGCCGGCAGCCCGAGCATGGCTTCGGCGCCGGGCGAGAAATAGACGATGCGGCCGCGCACGTCCGTGGTGCAGATGAGGTCGCCGCTGGAGGCGATGATGGCCTCGAAGTACTCCTTGGCGCGGATGAAGTCGGTGGAGAGGGCGATGATGGGTCCCGCGGCGCGCGGGGGCAGTAGTGCCATGCCTTCAATTTAACAGCCGGCGGGGGTCCATGACAGGGGCGAGGGACCCTCTCGGGTAGGGGTCAAAGGACCCATGACAGGAGGCGCAGCTTACAGGTCTTACGAGCGGTTAACCGGCTTTCTTGCGCCGCTCGAGGGCGGCGAAGGTGCGCTCGATCTTGGACTGCAGGGCGTCCACGTCGATGGGCTTGACCATGTAGTCCACGGCGCCGAAGAGCAGGGCGTCGTTGAGCGTGCCCGCGTCGGCCAGGCCGGAGCACACGATGATGGGGATGTCCGAGGTCTTGGGGTCGCCGCGCAGCTCGCGGGTGAAGGAGATGCCGTCCTGGTCGGGCATCATGATGTCCATGAGGATGAGGTCGGGCCGGCGCTTCTCGATGCACTCGCGCGCCTGGGCCGCGCCCGGGGCGCACTCGGCGTCGTAGCCGAGGAGCTTGAGGGTGTGCAGGTAGAACTCGCAAACCGAGGCGTCGTCGTCGACGGCCAAGACGCGTTTCTTCTCGCTCATCTGCCGCGGGGAGTATAACCCCCGTCCACCCACTTGTCCAGGCTGAACGCGCCGCCGTGCAGGAGCGCGGCCCAGCTCAGGGCGAGCATGACGGAGTCGAAGAGGAGGGCCTGGGGGATGGTGAAATGCACCGAGTCGCCGAAGCAGCCGCAGTTGGGCAGCTCGATGCCGCGCGCGAGCACGGAGAGCAGCGCGACCAGGAAGCCGCCGAACAGGGCGCCGGCCGCGGTCGCGGCGGCGCGGCGCGACACGCCCAGCAGCAGCGCCCAGCCGACGAGCACCTCGAGCCAAGGGAGGAACGAGGCGACGGTCATCACCATGTCGCGCGGCAGGAGCTGGTAGTAGGAGATGATGAGGGCGAACTCCTCGGTGGGACCCGCGGCCTTCGCGGCGCCCGCGTACACGAGGATGGCGCCGACGATGACGCGCCCGGCCGCGCCGAGCAGGGACTTGTGCCGGTCGGTCAGGCTCATCGCTTGAGCTCCCGCTCGACGAAGGGCGCGCCGCGCTCGCCGAGCTGTTGGGCGCCGACGAAGCGGCGGCCGTTGATGAAGAAGGTGGGCGTCGAGCTCACCCAGGCGTCCAGGCCGTCCTGCGCGTCGCGCGACACGGCGGCGTCCGCGGCGGGGTCCTGCAGGCAGGTTTTCCAGGCGGGCAGGTCCAGCTTCAGGTCCTTGGCGTAGCCTTCCCAGGTCTTGAACGCGTCGGTCTCGCGCGCCCACTTCTCCTGCTCGTCGTAGAGCTTGTCGTGCAGCTCCCAGAACCTGCCCTGGCGTCCGGCGCATTCGGCCGCGATCGCCGCGGGGCGGGCCCAGCGGTGCACGCGCTCCAGGGGGTAGTTCTTGAACACGAAACGCACCTTCCCCTCGTGGAGCTCCAGCAGCTTGCGCAGGACCGGCTCGGCGTATTTGCAGGCCGGGCACTCGAAGTCGGAGAACTCGACGATGACGACCTTGGCGTCGGCCGGGCCCTTCACGCGGAAGGCGGGCGCGTCGGGGGAGAAGGGCTTGCGCGTGCGCCCGGCGAGCAGCACGGAGGCGGCGGCGGCGGCCACGACCAGTGCCCAGGCCGCGGCGCGGCGTTCGGACGCGTTCTTCATGCGGGCGTATCATAGAATATTCGCGCATGGACCGAACGGCCGTCCGTCGCGCCGTGGCCGCCGCCGGCGCGGGCGCCGTCTTCCTGCACGCGGCCGCGGCCCTGCGCACGCCGCTGGGGGCCGCCTCCGACGACGCCCTGCACCTGCTGCTGGCGCGCAACCTGCTCGCCGGGGGTTTCGCGGTGCCGGGCCCCGGCGGCGTCCCGGTGACCGACCCGCTGCCGGGTTTCCCCGCCCTGATGGCGCTGCCCGTCGCCCTGCTCGCGCCGCGGTGGGGCCTGCTGCGCGCGGCGCCGCTGCTCGCCGCCGCGGCCGCGCTGGCCCCGCGGGGCGCCGCGGCGCGCCTGCGCTTCGCCGCGGTCGCGTTCCTGCCGTTGGGCGCGTGGCTGCTGCGCAATACCCTCGTCTCCGGCTCGGCGACGGCGTACGCGGCCAACGCCCGCGACCAGGCCGACCTGCTCGCCGCCTGGTCCACCTTGCCCGCGCACGCCTGGAAACTCGTCGGGGAATGTCTCGGCCGCGGCGTGTTGGGGCTGCCTCCGGGACCGCTCGCGGGCTTCGGAGGGCTGGCGCTGCTCGCGGCCTGCGCGCGGGGCGCCCGGACGCTCTGGCGGCGCGGGCGCGAGCGTGCGCTGCTCGTCTCGGCGGGCGTCTATCTCCTGCTGCTCGTCCTCCTGCACCTGGCCTGGCGGCCGTGGCAGAGCCGCTACGCCTTCACCTTCCTGCCTTTCGTCGCGGTCCTGCTCCCGGCGGCCCTGGAGCCGCTGCTGGCCAAGCGCCGGGCGGCGACCTGGGCGCTCGTCGGCCTGCTCGCGGCGCCCGGCCTCTCGCGCTCGTTCGGCTACGCCTTCGAGGGCCTCGCCGCCCCGCGCGTCGAGTTGTGGCCTCGCTCGGCCGCGTGGCTGCGCGCGAGCGTCCCACCGGAGCAGCGCGTCATCGCCTTGGAGCCCTACCTCGTGACCTTGGCGTCGGGACGGGAGGCGTCGTTCCCGCCGCCCGCGCCCAGCCGCGAGGCGTGGGTCGCGCAGCTGCGCCGCCGCGACGCGCGTTGGGTGTTCTTAAGGAACCGCGAGGCGCGAAGCTACCTCTCCAAGGAGGCGCGCGACCTCATGCGCGACTTCGACGCTTGGGCCGTGCCCGAGCCCCCGTTCTCCATCGCGTTCTCCGACGCGGAGGAAGGCGTCGTCGTCCTGCGCCTGGACTAGGTCCATCGGTCCGGCGCGGACTGGGCCGTGAGACCCCTGACGCCGCGCGCGCCGCCCGTTACCCTATCGGCGTGTCAGGACCGACCAAGACCATCCTCATCGTCGACGACAACCCGAACTTCAGCTTCGTCTGGAAGGAGTTCTGCGAGTCCGAGGGGCACCGCGTGCTCACCGCCGACGATGCCGACCAGGCGCTGCGGCTCGTGGAGAGCGAGCCGCGCATCGACCTGGTGATGACCGACCTCGTCATGCCGCGCACGAGCGGCTACGAGCTCATCCAACGCCTGCGCGCGATCTCCGAGACGCGCGCTACGCCCATCCTCCTGCTCACGGCGTCGGGCAAGGTCGTGCACGACCTCGCCGAGAAGGAGGGCGCCCGCTGCCTGAGCAAGTCGCTGGAGACCGGCATCCTGCTGCGGCGCATCCGCGAGGCGCTGTATCCCGGCGGCGCGCCGGCGCCGGTCGCGCCCGCTCCGCAGCCGCTCCCGTCGAACGCGCCCGCGGACGGTCCCGCCGCCTGGGACGCGGTCCCTCCGCCCGAACCGGCGGAGGAGATCCCCCTGTATCAGATCATCCACACGCGCTACGACGATTTCGTGCCGCGCAACCACGTCATGAAGCCCTGGGTCCCGCCCGCGCCGCCCTCGCGCGACTCTTAGAGGACGCGCCGGCCCGCTTCGTACGGCTCGTCCGCTCGCAGCGGGAGCGCCGCCTCCTCCCTCGCCGGACGGGCCGAGGGAGGAGGACGACGCGACGGCTTACTGGACCAGAGCGGGAGCCAGCGGCAGGCCGGCGCCCTGCCCCTCGGGGATGACCCCGGGGAGCTTCACGGCCGCGGCGGACAGGCCCGCGCGCACGGCCGCCGGGGACGCGCCCGGGTGCCGGGCGAGGTAGAGCGCCGCCAGCCCGGAGACGTGCGGCGTCGCCATCGAAGTGCCCGACAGCGTGTCGTAGCCGCCGTTCATGTAGGTGGACTTCACGGCCACGCCCGGGGCGATGACCGCCACCGAGGGGCCGCGGCTGGAGAAACGCGCCAGCATGTCGCGGCTGTCGGACGCCGCCACGGAGATGGCGCCCGGGTACGCCGCGGGGAAGCCCACGGAGCCGCCGGAGTTGCCGGCCGCCGCGATGAGGGTGACCCCCGCGGCCTCCATCGCCTTCACGGCCTCTTCGAGCGCGGGGTTGCCGCGCGACGCGCCGAGGCTCATGCTCGCGACGTCCATGTCGTTGTCCACGGCCCACTGCATGCCGGCGATGACGTCGTCGAAAGTGCCGGAGCCGCCCGCGTCGAGGACCTTCACGCCGTACAGGTCCACCTCGGGCGCCACGCCGACCACGCCGACGGCGTCGTCCACCGCGGCGATGGTGCCCGCGCAGTGGGAGCCGTGGCCGTTGTCGTCGTTGTAGTCCTCCGTCTTGGCGATGGCGTTCCAGCCGCCCTTCAGGCGCGCGGCCAGGTCCGGATGCGTCCGGTCGATGCCGGTGTCGATGACCACGACCTTGACCCCGGCGCCGCGCGTGGCGGCCCAGGCCTCGGGCGCGCCGACGCGGGTGATGCCCCACGGCGTCTCCTGCACGCTCGGGACGGGCGTCGGGTCGGGCGGCGCCTCCTGGGTCGGCACGAAGCGCTTGATGACGGCGTCCACGGCGGGGACGCGGAAATCGATGCCGCGCGCGTCGGCGACGCTCAGCCAGTTGATGCGCGGGCTCTCGTCGATGCGGGCCACCTCGCGCAGGGCGCGCAGGCGCCCCTCGGTGGCGCGCAGTTGGGCGTCCGCGGTCTCGATGACCACGGCGTCGATGAGCGGCAGCTCGCGCACGACGCGCGAGCCCGCGGCGTGTTCCGCCAGGCGGACGCGGTCGGCCTTGCTCACGCCGGGATGGAACTTGACGATGCGCCGCGACAACGCGGCCGACGACGGGACGGCGAGCGACAGGACCAGGGCCAGGAGCCCCGGAACGCTGAACCTTCGGACCATTTGACACCTCCGGTGAGTCATCGCCGCGACCCCTCGCGGCGCGCGACGAATCCCGTATATCATATTTTAGGGACCACAAGGCCTATTTATCGCATAGGTCTTATGGTCCTCGGGAGGACGGGCAGGCGCGGCGGGCGGGCGCCCGGCCGGCGCCGGGGTCCGGCTACTTCGAGGTGGCGACGAACACGCCGTCCCAGTCGGCGCCGGGAGGGGTCGCCTTGAAGTGGGCGATGCGCTCCTCGTAGAGGTGGACGAGTTTGTCCAGCCTCCAGGGCTTCCCGAGTCCGGCGACGCGGGCCAGGGCGGCCGTCGCCTCGTCCCACTTCTGGGCGCGGTAGGCCGCGAGCATGGCCTCGTGCGCGGCGGCCAACGCCTGGAACGCTTCCGAGCGCGCCTCCTCCGGCGAGCCCAGGAGGGCGAAGATGCGCACGGCCTCGGTCTTGCCCTTGACCTTGATGAGGTCGAGCTCGATGGCGGCGAACTCCGGGGCCTGTTGGCGCGTGCGCGGGCCGATGACGACCTTCACCCCGTAACCCTTGGACTGGCCCTCGAGCCGGGAGGCCAGGTTCACGTCGTCGCCCAGCACGGTGTAGTCCACGCGCAAGGTCGAGCCCATGTTGCCGACCACGCAGGGGCCGGTGTTGAGGCCCGTGCCGATCTCGATGAGCGGGAGGTCGCGGCCCGCGGCTTTCGCCTCGGCCTGCCAGGCGTCGTTGAGCTCCTTGAGGCGCGCGTGCATGGCCAGCGCCGCGGCGCAGGCCTTGCGGGCGTGGTCGGGCACGTCCATCGGCGCGTTCCAGAAGGCCATGATGCAGTCGCCCATGTATTTGTCGATGGTGCCGTCGTGGTCGAGGATGATCTGCGTCATGGGCGTGAGGAACTTGTTGATGAAGTCGGTGAGCCCGTGAGGGTCGAACTTCTCGGAGATGGTGGTGAAGCCGCGGATGTCGCAGAAGTGGAAGGTCATCTCGCGCGTCTCGCCGCCGAGCTCGACGGCGCCGGGCTTGTCGGCCAGCTTGGCCACGACCTTGGGGGAGAGATAACGGCCGAAGGTGTCGGTGATGCGGCGGCGGTCCTTCTCGCTCATGACGTAGCCCGTCGCGACGAAGGAGGCGAAGACCGCGGCCAGGGTCGCCACGGGGAAGACCGGGTCGAGCAGCCAGTGCCAGGTCGTGTAGGCGTGCCAGGACGCCCACACCGCGGCCGCGGTCATGCCCACGCCCACCGGCGCGGCCCAGGCGGCGCCCAGGCGCGCGAGCAGGCCGATGAGCAGCAGGGCGGCCAGCGCGGTGAAGAGGACCTCGAGTTTGTCCGCGCGGCCGGGGCGCTGGAGGTACTCCCCGAGCAGCATCTGCTCGGCGAGGTTGGCGTGCACCTGCACGCCGTCGAGCGACGGGTCGAGCGGGGTGGCGCGCAGGTCGCGCAGGCCCTGCGCGCTCGTGCCGATGAAGACGACGGCGCCTTCCAAGCCCGCGATGGACGCCTTGGGGTCGAGGACCTTCCAGGCCGGCAGGCTGCGCGGGGCGCGCTCGCGGGTGTAGTACACCCACAACCGCCCGGCTCCGTCGGTGGGCACGACCATCTTCCCGACCTTGACCTTGGTGATGCCGGTCTGGCGGTCGAGCAGGCGCTGCAGCCAGGTCTCGCCGCTGGTGCCGCCGATCTTCACCGCGAAGCCCGTCGCGTCCTGGGCCACGCGCAGCGCCTCGAGGGCGAGCGAGGGATAGAGGTTGTCCTGCAGGCGCGTGAACAGCGGCGCGCGGCGGATGAGGCCGTCGTGCTCGGGCAGGAAGCCGATGCTGCCCAGGCCGCTCACGGCGGCGTCGAGCCGCGTGATGTTGGAGGTCGCGCCTTTCTGGTCGCTGACGTAGAGGCGCGGGTTGTCGTATTCCAGGCCGAAATCGCTGACGCCCGCGGCGTCCTTCGTCTTGGAGAAAGCGAAGGAGAAGGCGTAGGAGGCCTTCTGCTCGGGCAGGCGCGGCGTGCGTTCTCCGACGGGCGCGAAGCCGAGCACGACCGGCCAACCCTTCAGCCGGCGCGCCAGGCGCGCG
The DNA here is from genome assembly GCA_033875325.1 of Elusimicrobiota bacterium. GTDB lineage: Bacteria > Elusimicrobiota > Elusimicrobia > UBA1565 > UBA9628 > GWA2-66-18. The sequence goes on from JANRKA010000051.1 coordinate 15,072, forward strand.
TCATGGTTGAACGCCGTCATCCGCGCCAGGCGGGACTTGACCTCCTTGAGTTCGCCCTCGTCGGGCCATGAGGAGATGACCTTGTCCGGCGAGGTGCGGTCGTCCTCGGGGAAAACCACGTCGAAGGCCACGACCGCGGCGCCGCGCTCGAGCAGGCGCGTGATGAGGGTGGCGACCAAGGTGCGCGGCCAGGGCCATTGCCCGTAGCGCCCGAGGGTCTCTTCGTCGATGTCCACCACGCGCACGCCCGCGTCCACGTAAGGCCGGGGCCTTATATTGAGGAAGGCGTCGAAGGCGCGGTGCTGGACGCCTTCGACCCAGCCCCAGCCCGACACGCGCAGGGCGAGCAGGCCCGCCAGGACGCAGGCCGGGACCGCCCAACGGGCGGTTTTGTCCAGACGGGGGCGCCCGAGGGGGCGTTTCGGCATCGTCCGGATTATATGCGATAATGGCAAACATGAGAACGCTCATACTGGCCGCCCTCCTGGCGGCGCCCGCCGGCGCGCAGACCAACCTCGACCGCGAGAGCCAGGACCGCTCCCGGCGCGGAGGCGCCGAGCAGAAGGCGGCCGAGACCGCCGAGAAAGCCGTCATCACCGCCCCCGACGAGGTCACTTTCGAGCAGGTGCTCAAGAATCCCGCCGACCTCGACCTCAACGAGCGTTACGCCCGCGAGCAGATCGACCGCGGCGACCTGCGCGGCGCGGCCGTCACGCTGGAGCGCATCCTCATCCTGGCGCCGGGGCGCGACCGCACCCGCCTGCTCTACGCCGCCGTGCTCTACCGCCTCGACGCTCTCGTGGACTCCGAGCGCGAGCTGCGCGTCATCATCGGGCGCCTGGCGCCGGCCGAGGTCATCGCGGAGGCCAACGCCTACCTCAAGCTCATCGACGGCCGCAAGCGCAAGACGCACTTCACCGTGCGCGCGGCGCTGGGTTACGGCTACGACGACAACCGCAACGCCGCCTCGGACACCGACCGCGTGTTGTTCCTGGGCTCGCCGGTGCTCCTGAGCCCCGATTCCCGGCGCCGCGACGACACGAGCGTCGTGTTCGCCGGCGGCCTGGGCGTGACGCGCGATTTCGGCGGGGCCAAGCCCCAGAAGGCCTTCGCGAACTTCGGCTACTACCGCGGCGAGCAGACCCTCATCAACACGCTCGACCTGCAGGCCTACAGCGCCAGCGGCGGCTTCGCCCTGAGAGGCTTCGGCTTCGAGCTGACGCCGGCGGCCGGCTACGACCAGGTCCTGCTGTCGCAGAGCACCTACCTGCGCAACGTCTGGCAGAGCCTGCGCCTGTCCCGGCGCGTGCGCCCGCGTCTCGAGCTCTGGGGAGAGGCGCGCCGCGAGGACCAGCGCTTCCAGAACACCCGGCTCGTCAGGAACGGCGTGGACCGCAAGGGCGACCAGTACGACTTCGCACTCGGGGCGAGCTGGGTCGCCTCGCCGCGCGACCGCTGGGGCTTCTCCATCGGCCATCGCCGCAAGCTCGCCGAGGCCGTGGCCTCGGCCTACCGGCGCGAGTCCATCGGCGTGGACTACACGCGGTTGCTCGGGCGCGGGATGTTCCTGGCGACGAGCGTCACCGGCCAGTTCGACCGCTACGACCGGCCCGACACGGCCATCTCGACCGACGGCCGCAGCGACGACGCGGTGGTCACCAACCTGCTCTTCGGCGCGCCGCTGACCTTGCTGTGGTCGCCGCTCAAAGGCTTCACCGGGACCTTGGGCTGGGAGCGTTTCTCCCAACACTCGAACCTGCTCAACTACACCTATTCCAACAACCGGCTGACCGCCTTGGTCAGCTACAAGTGGGGGATCTGACCATGACCCGCGCCATCCTCGCCTTCGTCCTGCTCCTGGCTTCCGACGGCTTCGCCGCGACCGACATCGGCGTGGCCGCCGCCGTGCGCGGCTCGGTGAAAGCCACCGCCCCGGGCGGCCCCGCCGGCCGCGCCGTGGAGACGGGCAAACCCGTCTATCAGAACGACGCCGTCGTCACCGGCGCCGATTCCAAGCTCCAGATCCTCCTGCTCGACGAGACCGGCTTCACCGTCGGCCCCAACAGCGAGATGACGCTCGATGAGTTCGTCTTCGACCCGGCCACCAGCGCGGGCAAGGTCTCGGCCACGGTCAAGAAGGGGGCGTTCCGCTTCAGCACCGGCAAGGTCGCCCGCCGCGACCCCACCAACATGAAGGTCGGCACGCCGGTGGCCACCATCGGCATCCGCGGCACCATGGTCGCGGGCTCGGCGTCGGAGTCCGAGGCCACCATCGTCCTGCTCGGCCCCGGCCCCGGCAACAACGCCGACGAGAAGGGCGGCGCCTTCACCGTCGCCAACCAGTTCGGCTCCACCGAGGTGGACAAGGACGGCTGGGGCGTGACCATCAAGGCCGGCCAGGCCCCGGGCGAGCCCTTCGAGCTCGGCCCCGGCCAGCTCGACGGCATCCTCAACCAGGTCGCGTCCGCGCCCAAGGGCGACTCCGCGGACGGCTCCGGTTCCGGGGACAAGGCCAGCGAGCAGTCCGGGCAGGACACGGCCGAAGGCAAGAGCAACCTCGGCGACGCCTTCGCGACCTACGACTCGGCGCAGTCGGACGCGAGCGCCTTCGCGTCGCAGCAGTTCGCGGGCTTCAAGACCTCCAAGTGGGACGACGTGCGCGGCATCCAGAGCGGCACCGCCCGCTACACGGGTTCCGACGTCTACTACAACTGCACCGGCGGCACCTGCCAGAGCACGCCCGCGGGCACGGCGACCCTCGGTTTGGACATCGACTTCGGCGCGCGGACCATCGGCGGCACGGGCTCGACCATCGTGTTGACCAACCCGAGCACCACGGGCACCATCAACCAGTTCAGCTTCTCGTCGCTGACGGGCGACGCGGCCACGAGCATCACGCTCGCCGGCTTCGGAAACTGGACGGGGACGAGCTTGAAGCTGCTCGACGCGGCGGGCGTGACGGCCGCCTCGGCGTCGGTGGACATCCGCTTCATCGACACCTCCACCTCGCAGAGCTACCAGGGCGAGGTCACCGGCAACCGCTGAGCCGCTAGCGCACGCGTCTGAGCGCCGCCTCGACCTGCTCGAGGTTCGACCGGGCCTCCTTGGAGGCCCGGTCTTCTTTTCGGACGGCGCGGTACTGCGCCGCGGCTTCGGCCAGCAGGCCGCGGCGGGCCAGGGTATTGCCCAGGTTCACGCGCGCGGCGCCGAGACCGGGGTCCGCGCGCACGGCTTCCCGGAAGCGCCGCTCCGCTTCCGCCGGGCGGCCCGCCCGCAGAGCGCGCAGGCCGAGGTCGTGGCTCTCGACGGCGAGCGAGGAGTCGAGCAAGGTCTTGAGGAGGGCGGAGGGGGCGGCGGCCAGGCCCGCCCGCCACGCGGCGCGCGCCTCGGCCTCGCGGCCGAGGCGCGAGAGCGCGATGCCCAGGGCCTCGTGCGGCACGCTCTCCGCGTCGGAGAGGGCGAGGGAGGCGCGCAGGACGGGCACGGCTTCCTCGTAGCGCCCGTCTCGTGCGAGCAGCGCGCCTTGGTTGGCGAGCGAGTAGGCGCTGGGCCGGGCCTCGGCGGCGGCGGTCCACAGCGCGAGCGGCGTGTCCCAGGCCGCGCAGCGCCTCCATGACGCGGCTCCGAACGCCGTGAGCGCGGCGGCGGCGACGACGAGCGCCGCGCGTCCGCCCGCGGCGAAGCCGGCGCCGAGCAGGGCGGAGAGGGGCATGCTCGGCAGGTAACTGAAGCGCTCGGCCGCGGCGTGCGCCACGCCGTGGGAGACCAGGCCGAGCATGGGCAGCAGGGCCAACGCGTAGCAGGCGAGCGCGACCGCGACGGGACGGGCGCGCTCGCCGGCCGCGCGCAGTCCGAGGAGCACGGCCGCCAACGCCGCCGCGTGCGCGGCCAACGGCCACGACCAGGTCCCGAACCAGGGCCGAGGCGGGTGGTACACCGAGAGGCCCGTCGGCCACAGCGTCATGAGCGGGTAGAAGAACAGGCCGTACAAGGCCTGCCCCGCGGACCAGGCGAGGCTCGCGGGGTGGGACGGTCCCATGACCCCGGCCGAGCGCCCCGCGTGCCAGGTCGCGCCGAAGGCGGCGGCCGTCAACGCGAAGTAAGGCGCGTAGCCCGCGACCGTCGGGCGGCGGCGCAGAAGACCGGCTTCCAGCGCGAGCAGCACGAGCGTGAAGGTGAGGCCGTTGGGCTTGGCGAGCAAGGACAACGCGAAGGCCGCGACGGAGGCGGCCTGCCAGCGCGCGGGGCGGGGTGACTCGTGGGCGCGCAGCCGCGCGAGCAGCGCGGCCGTCCAGAGCGCGCCGGAGAGCACGCCCTTGCGCTCGGCGATCCAGGCGACTGTTTCCACGCGCAGCGGGTGCGCGGCGAAGAACAGGGCGGCCAGGGTCGCGGCCCTGTCGGGCGCGCGCAGGCCCAGGCGGCGGAAGAGGACGAGGCAGACCTCGTGGAAGAGCAGCGCCGTCACGGCGTGCAGGAGGAGGTTCGTGAGGTGGAAGCCGCCGGGTCCCTCGCCCCAGACGGCGCGGTCCAGGGCCAGGCTGAGCCAGGTCAGCGGTATCCACACGCCGCCGAGCAGGCTCGTCGCCATGGCGCGCAGGTGGGCGAGGTCGAGGCCGCGCAGGGCCGGGTTGTCCAGGACCAAGGCGCGGTCGTCCCAGCCCGCGAAGCCGCCGAACAGCGCCGGGGCGAAGGCCGAGACGGAGGCCGAGGCCACGAGCAGGCGCGTCAGCGCGCGGTCGCTCACGGCCGCGCGTCGCGCGGCCGCAGCTGCGGCGCCCAAGCGGCGCGCGCCAGCGCGTAGGCCGCCAGGGAGAAGGCGAGCAGCAGCAGGTAGCGCGCGGTGTAGGTCAGGGTCCGGGCGCTCAGCGAGCGGCCGCCCACGCGCCCGGTCGCGACGACGGGTACCTCGACGACGCGCAGGCGCGCGGCGAAGAACTGGAGCAAGGTCTCCTGGACGTAGTCGGAGCCGAAACGCGGGCGTGCGGCCTCGATGGCCGCGGGGCCCAGGCAGCGGATGCCGCAGGAGAGGTCGGTGAGCGGCGTGCCCACCGCCGCGCCGACGGCCGCGGCGAGCAGGCGCAGGGCGCGCGCTTTGGCCGCGGAGAGGTACGCGGGGCGGCCGTCCAGGAAGCGGCTGCCGATGGCGGCGTCGGCCGCGCCGCGGCGCACCGGCTCCAGCAGGGCGGGGATGCAGGCGGGGTCGATCTGGCCGTCGGCGTCGAGGTGCACGAGGTAGTCGAAGGCCTCCTCGCGGGCGAGGGCGAAGCCGCGGGCCAGCGCCGCGCCCACGCCGCGGTGAGCGCCCAGCTCGACGACGCGGGCGCCGGCTTCTCTCGCGCGCGCGACCGTGTCGTCCTCGGACCCGTCGTCGACGACGACGACGCTCACCTCGGCCCCGGGCAACGCGAGGGCGCGAGCGCCCGCGACGACGGCGCCCACGCGGGGGCCTTCTTCGTAGGCGGGCAGGACGACGAGGACCTTATCCACGGGGTTTGGGCAGGAGCAGGAGCTCGAAACGGGTCGGGTGCAGGAACATGGGCAGGCGCACTTTGCCCGGGAAGGTGCCGCCGAAGGGGTCGGCCCAACCGCGGGGGGAGAGGCGGATGACCTCGACGGACTCGGGCGCTCGCCCGCTGGCGCCGGCCAGGGCCGCCACGATGGCGTCGCGCGTGCGCAGTCTCACCGGCGCGGCTCGACTGAGGAGGGACGAGAGCGCCTTCAGCGCCGTGGCGAACAGAGGCCGCGCGGTCGGCTCATGGATGACCAGGTCGCCGCCGGGTCGCAGCACGCGCCAGGCTTCGCGCAGCGCGGCCGGCGCGTCCATGACGTGGTGCAGGGATTGGTTGAACAGCACCAGGTCGAAGCTCGCGTCGGCGAACATGGACATGTCCCCGGCGTCGCCGGCGACCTTGCGCGCGCGGCCCTCGGGGAGCCGGGCGAGCATGGCCGCCGACTCGTCGAGCACGGTCAGCGAGGCGGCGCGCGAAGCGTCGTAGGGCGTGACGCCGCCGCCGCCCACGTCGAGCACCGCTCGTCCGGCGATCAGGCGTTCCAGGTGCGGGCGCGCCGCGGCGTAGACGGAGTCGAGTCCGCCGTGCGAGCCGGCGTAACGGTGGGCGATGGCGTCGAAGGCGTGCCGGTGCGTCACGAGAACAGCCCCAGGAAGCGGTCCTCGTATTCGGCGAACAAGCCGTAGTCCTTCAGCTTGCGGCCCAACGCCTCGCGCCGGACGGGGTCGCCGGCGGCGGCGGCGAACAAGGCCTCGACCTCGCGGCGGCGGCGCTCGCCTTCCCCGCCGTCGGGCGCGAAGCGGCCGCGGCGCTCGAGGTCCGCGACGTGGCCCGGGAAGGAGCGCGCCGCCTCGTCCAGGGTGAACTTCATGAGGGCCAGGGACCAGCCCGCGTCCGGGCAGCGGATGACGGCCTTGTCGGTGACGCCCCGCGCGTCGAGGTCGGCGGTCAGGCGCTCGGCCACGAGCAGGGGGCTGTCGTGGAGCACGCGCGCGGCCTGGCCCTGGTTGCGGAAGTTGTACTCCAGGGCGCGCAGCAGGTCGCGGTAGGCGGTGGAGGCCCAGCGCGCCAGTTCCGCGCCCTCGTCGCCGAAGCCCTCGAAGCGCTCGCGCAGCGACTCGGGCGTGAGGATGGCGGGTTTGGCCGACACCACGACGCCCTCGCGCACGCGCGTGCGGTCGGGCATGTCCTCCACGGGCGAGATGAGGTGGTAGTCGATGCGCGTCGCGCCGAAGGTCGCCAGGCGCCGCGCGGGCGCGCGCAGGACCTCGGTGGCGGCGAGCAGGCGCACGATGAGGGCTTTGTCCACCTCCTTATTATACCGGAGGCGAGGCGGGACGGAAGACCCAGGCGGGATGGGTCTTAGGTCTTTACGCGCGCCGGGTCTTATGGTAGCATCGCCGCGCCGAGACCGTCGGCCCCGCCAGGCGGCCCCTGGCGGGGCCGCCGTTTTTCTCGGTAGAATCGCCTCCATGGCCAAGAATCCCGCCCTCGACGTGCGCGGCCTTCCCACGCGCGAGCAGTTCTTCGCGCGCCTGCGCCGTCGCACCGCCGCCAACGCCGACGACCTCGATCGGGAGCTCGAGACGCGCTGCGTGCGCGACCTGACCGTCATGATGTGCGACTCCTCGGGGTTCTCGCGCAAGACGCACGATTACGGCATCCTCCAGTTCCTGGCCGTGATGACGCGCTGCTACGACCGACTGGTGCCCGTGGTCTCCCGCCACGGCGGCTGCACCATCGCGCACGGAGCCGACAACCTGCTGGCCGTGTTCCCCGACCCGGCGCACGGCGCGGACGCCGCCATCGCGATGCAGCGCTGGTTGGCCGCGCACAACGCCGGCAAACACGACCGCGAGCAGTTCAACCTCTGCATCGGCCTGCACCACGGCAAGATCCTGCGCCTGAAGGACGACGTGTACGGCGACAAGGTCAACGTCGCGGCCAAGATCGGCGAGGACCTCGCCTCCAAGGACGAGATCCTGGTGACCGGCGAGGCCGAGCGCCTGCTGCCCGCGCGGCTCAAGCGGCGCTACGCGCGCTCCGTCGCGCTCGGCGGCAAGGACTTCGAGCTCTACCAGGTCCGCTGGGCGGAGTGAGCCTGCGCGCCGCGCCCGCGCTCCTCGTCCTGCTCGCGGCGTGCTCGCGCCCGGCCGCCGACGGCCCGGCCTGCCCGCACGAGGGCGCGCCCGACCGGGCCCGCGTCGTCTCCGTGAGCCACTCGCCGCTGAAGGCCGCGCTGCGCCGCGACCTCTCGCTCGACGAGCTCGCCCGCCTGGGCGAAGGCGTGGGGACCGGGCGCCTGCAGGGCCTGACCGTCGTGGACCACTCCTTCGAGCGCAAATGGGCGCGCACCATCACCTCGTCGCGCAAGCCCGGGCGGATGTGCGTGTGGCTCACCAAGTTCACCGTGGACCTGAGCCCGTCGCGGGCCGAGGTCTTCGTCCCGCGCGAGTACCCCGACGGCTCGTGCGAGGAGACCGAGGTCATGCGCCACGAGCGCGAACACGAGGAGGCGCACCGCGTCTCGCTGGCCGAGTTCTCCGACCGCCTGGCCCGCGACCTCGCCGCCGCGGACTGGCTGCCGGTGGAGGGGGCGCCCCTGGAGGTCGCCGACGAGGCGGAGGCCGACAGGCGCATGGAAGCCGCCTTCGACCGCATCTTCCTGCCCGCGCGCGCCGCGTTCATGGAGTCCCTGCGGGAGCGCAACGCCGTCCTCGACCTGCCGGAGAACTACCGCTGGGTCACCGCCCGCTGCCGCGGCTGGAAGTGACGGTTGACCGTCGTCAATAAAACGGGTTGACGGGAGTCCTAAGGCGGTCATGGGCCTTTTGGGCATCATAGGCCCATGAACATCCTCTCCCTCTCCGCCGCGCTGCTCCTCGCCGCCGCTCCCGCCGCCGCCGGCGTCTCCGAATCCCTCTGGTCCGGCGCCGCGTCTTTCGAGGCCGCCGTCGAGGCCGCGCAGCCCGCGCCGGCCGTGGACGCCTTCGCCGGCGTCGAGGCCTGCTCCATCCTCGACATCAAGACCATCCGCGCCATCTCGCTCGACGAGGCCTCCGAGATGGCCGCGCCCTGCGTCGCCGCGACGCTCGCCAAGTACCGCGCCAGCGGCGAGCTCAAGACCGGCTTCCTGTCCGCGGACGCGGACGCCTCCGACCGCGCCGGCCTCCTCATCAGGACCGACCTGCCCGTGGGCTCCCAGGGCCTGCGCGACCTCGCCGCCGCGCTCGAGCGCCGCGAGGGCCGCCTGCTCGGCCACCGCGTCCGCGTCCTGCGCCAGGGCGAGGCCGAGCCCGCCTCGGTGTCGTCCATCCAGGCCGCCCTCCAGAGCTGCATGATGCCCACCGTGGTGCGCGACCTGCGCACCGGCGACGACTTCGTGCGCATCTACGGCCGCTGCCTCACCCGCAACCCCGACCTCAAGATCAACGAGGTCCGCGGCGGGGAGGGCCTGTCCATCATCATCCAGTCCGAGGCCGACCGCGACGCGCTGCGCGCCTACAACGGCTTCATCACCGTCAACGCCGGCCGGGGCCCCGTGACCCTCATGGTCCAGGCCTACGGCATGCGCGTCGCGCTGCCCTGACAGGGCGTCCTGGGCGCCGCCGTTAGTTAGGTAGAATCTCGGCGTGCCCGCCGCCAGAACCGTCACGCCCGCCTCGCGCCTGCCGGCCCGCGCCTTCCGCCTGCGCAACGGCCTGACCGTGGTCGTGCAGACCGACCGCACGGTCCCGCTGGTGGCCGTGTCCCTGACCTACAAGGTCGGCTCCCTCGACGAGGAGAAGGGCCGCGCGGGTTTCGCCCACCTCTTCGAGCACCTGATGTTCCAGGGCACGAAGAACCTGCCGCCCAACGCCGTCTCCAAGCTGGTCGAGGAGAGCGGCGGCGTGGACAACGCCTACACGATGAAGACGAACACCACCTACCACGAGACCATCCCCGCGTGGGCGCTCGAGTCGGTGCTCTGGTGCGAGGCCGACCGCATGCGCGGGCTGGTCATCTCCCCGCGCGAGTTGGAGGTGGAGAAACGCGTCGTGCTCGAGGAGATGCGCCAGAGCTACCACAACCAGCCCTACCGCCGCGCCACGGACTCCGAGATGGGCGCCCTGGCCTTCGCGCGTTGGGAGTCCGCGCACCCGACCATCGGCGTCGAGGAGGATCTGCGCGCGGCCGGGCTCGACGACGTGCGGGCGTTCTACGACCGCCATTACGCGCCCAACAACGCGGTGCTGGCCCTGGCGGGCGACGTCACGCCCGCCGAGGCGCGCCGCCTGGCGCAGAAACACTTCGGCCTCATCCCGCGCCGTCCCATCCCCAAACGCGCCGACCTCTCCGAGCCGCGCCCGGCCGAGCCGCGCCGCCGCCGCGTCGAGGACCCGCTCGCCAAGACCCCGCTGCTGGTGCTCGGCTGGCACGCGCCGGCCCGCGCGGCGAAGGACTATTGGGCGTTGGCGGCGCTGGGGTCGGTCCTCTCCAGCGGCGAGGACAGCCCGCTGCACGAGGCGCTGGTCAAGAAGGCCCGCCTCGCCGTCTCGGCCGGGGCGCACATGCCGTACTGGAACAGCCACGTCACGCCGCGCGGCCCCGACCTGTTCGGCGTGTTCGTCTCCCCGCGCCAGGACGCGGACCTCGACGCCGTCGCCGCCGAGACGGAGAAGGTGCTCGAGCGCATGCGCCGCGTCGGCCCCACCGAGGAGGAGCTCGACCGCGCGCGCACCCAGGCCGAACGCGCCTGGATCGAGGGGCAGCAGTCGCTCTCCGAGCGCGCGCAGACGCTGAGCTCCTACGCCGCCTTCGTCGGCGCGCCCGCCGGCTTCTGGAAGGACCTCGGCAAGGTGCTGCGCGTCACGCGCGCTGACGCGCGCCGCGCGGCCCGCCGCTGGCTCGACCCGCGCCGCCGCCTGACCTTGGAGGTCGTGCCGGGCCCGGCCGCGGCGCCCGCCGAGCCGGTCGAGGAGACCGAGCCGCCCGAGGAGGCCCCGCGCGGGCCGGGCACGCCGCCGCCCCCGTTGGGCCGCTCCCGTCCGGTGCCGCTGCCCGCGCTCGAGCGTTTCGAGCTGCCGGGGGGGCTGGCCGTGACCCTCGTCGTGGACCGCCGCCTGCCGCTGGCCGAGGCGCGCCTGACTTTGCGCGCGGGGCGCGCGCACGAGGGGCCGGGCGAGGAATCCCTCTCTCAAGCGGCCGAGGAGCTGCTCTTCAAGGGCTGCGCCGGCCAGGACGCGGCCGCCGTCGCCCGTTCCTTCTCGCGCCTGGGCTGGTCGGCGGGCGCCGCCAGCGAGAGCGAGTGGTTCAAGGTGTCGGCCGCCGGCCTGGCCCGCAGCTTCGAGCCGTTCTGCGCGCAGCTCGGGCGCGTGCTGGAGACCGCGGCCTTCCCCGAGGAGGAGTCGGCGCTCTGGCGCGAGAACGCGGTCGAGGAGCTGGCGTCGCGCCGGGCTCAACCGTCCTTCCTCTCCGAGGAGCGCCTGCGCGCCGAGTTGTTCCCCGGGCACCCCTACGGCCGCGGCCACGCCGATGAGGCGCGCATCGCCGCCGTGGACAGCGCGCGCCTGCGCCGCTTCCACGCGGCGCGCCTGCGTCCCGGCGGGGGGCACCTGACCTTGGTGGGCGACCTGGACCCGCGCGCCGCGCGCCGGGCGCTGGAAGCCGCCTTCGCGGGCTGGTCGCGCGGCGCGACCTACGCCCCCGACGAGGCGCCCCCGCTGCCCGACCACGGCTGGCGGCGGACCGCTCTCGTGGACCGGCCGGGCTCCGCGCAGGCCAGCCTCGTCGTGGCCCAGCCCATGGACGCGACCCCGCGCGACCCGGCGTATCTCTCGCTGGTCGTGGCCAACCACGTGCTCGGCGGCACCGCCAACGCGCGCCTCTGCGAGAACCTGCGCACGCGGCGCGGCTACACCTACGGCGCCTACTCGTCCTTCGACGCGTACCGCCGCGGCGTGGTGTGGTCGGCGTCCACGGAGACGCGGCCGGAGGTCGCCAAAGCCGCGCACGAGGAGCTCATCCTCGAAGCCGAGCGCCTGCGCGACGAGCCCATCGACGCGGCGGCGCTGGGCATGGCCAAGCGCCACCTCGCCGGCCTCTTCCTGATGCGCATCGCCTCGCCCGACCGCTTGGCGGCCTACCTCGCCGCCGTCGTGGAGAGCGGGCGCGACCCGAAGGAGACCATGGGCAACTACCAGGCGCGCCTGGACGCGGTCACCCCGGACTCCGCCCGCGCCGCCGTCCGCCGCTGGCTCGACCCCACGCGTTTCGTCACCGTCGTCGTGGGGGACGGCTCGGTGCTGCGTCCCGCGCTCGGCCTGTAGAGCGGCTTGCTCGCGGCGGGCTCGCTCGCGAGGGTGGGCCGTCAGGTGATGGTCCGCGGGGAACGCTCGGCCCAGCGGGCCTCGCTTGACTCGGACGCCCGCCGCGGGCCGTCGCGGGCGTCCTCCACATCCCCGCGGACCATCGCCTGACGGCCCGGCTCAGGCCGCGAGCGCCGATGCTCGCTCGCTCGTTGGAGCGCGAACCACCCCGCAGCACCGAGCAGGAGCCGCGGCGCAGCCGTGAAAATCGCCGTAAGGAAACGCGGCGAAGCCGCGAAAAACTCCAATAGCGAAATAGCGCGAGCGCCGTGAGGGGCTCCGAGAGGCGGGACTTCGGCGCGAGGTCGGAGGGGATGTCGGGAGGCGCGGCTGTTGGCGCTCACGGCCGCGCCGGACGCCAAGCGAGGCTCAATGCCGAGCGGTCCCCTCCGACCTCGCGCCGAAGGCCCTCCCTCGCGAGCCCGCGCGAGGCGCCCGCTCTAAGGAGCCTTACACCAGAGGCCGTCGTCCATGATCCAAGCCTCGTCCACCTCGCGCCCCGGGTCGTTCCCCTTGGCCTTCCACCGCGCCACGATGCGCGCGACGCCGTTCTCCATGCGCGTGGATACGATCTCGGCGCGCACCTCGAGACGGCCCGCGGCGGCCTCCTTCTCGAGAGAGGACGCGTAGTAGCCGCGGCGGTTGCGGTAGGGGGCCTTCTCGCGCGTCTCCTTGCACAGGCAGGTGTCGAAGTGGTCCGCGTAGGCGCCTTGAGCCAACAATTGCGCGCAGAACTCGAACTCCTCGACGGCCTGCTGCAGGGCGAGCGCGTCGGCCGGGTTGGCCGCGGCCGCGGCGGCCTTGGCCGCGGTGCCGCCGGAGGCCGCCGGCGTCTCGGACAACGCGGCGTCGAGGAGGGCGGCGTCGGGGTCGGGCGCGGGTTTGGGCGCGGCCTTGGTCTTCGAGGTCTTGAGGCCCGGGCGGCGCGGGATGCCGGGCAGGAAGTCGGCCGGCGCCGCGTCGGCGGCGGGTTTGGCGCCGGGGTCGGCGAGCGCGGCGTCGGGACGCGCTCCCGGCACGGTGGGCTCGTCGGCGGCGGCGCGCGACTCGATGAGGATGGCGTCGGAGGCGTCCGCGCCTTCGGGCGGCTCGACGGGGGCGGGGCGCGCCGCGCGCCGCGCGCGTTTGGGGCGAGGCGCCGGGGCGTCGGAAGGCATGACCGAGGTGGACGAGGCCTTGGGCTTGCGCGCGCGCTTGGGCGCGGCGGCCGTCGGGGTCGGGAAGGGCGTCTCGCGCGGCGTCGGAGCGAACGCCGTGTCGGCGGGGGCGGGCCGCGACTCGGGAGAGGCGGACGGCATCGCGCTCTGCGGAGCGGACAGGTTCAGGTCCCCGCCCGCGGGCGCGGGAGCCGGCGCCGGCGCGGGCCGCAGCATGTACCACGCACCGCCGGCGGCCAACGCGGCCGCGGCGGCGAACGCCGCGAGCACGGGCGCGCGAGTCCCGGGCTTGGCGCTCGCCGGCGCGGGCGCGGCCGCCTCGACGGGCGCGACGCCCATCGGCTCCAGCGAGGCCGGCGGCTCCGTCGGCAGGGGCATCTCGGAGGAGAGCGAGGCGAAACTCGGCTCATAAGACGGCGCGGGCGCGGGCGCAGGTTCGGGCTCGGGCGCGGTGCCGCCGTAGGGCGTCAGCGGCCGGGCCATCGGCCCGCTGCGCTCGGGAGGGCGCGCCATGGGGCGCGGCTCCTCGACGGGCGGCGCGCCCGGGGGCTCGGCCAAAGGCGTCTCGAGCGGCGGCTTCTCCTCGAAGAGCGGCGCGGGGACGGGCTCGGCGGCGGCCGGGGACGAGAAGTCCGGGAGCGGCGCGAAGACGGGCGCGGGCAGCGGCTCGGGCTGGGGCTCGACCCCGTCCATGCGTTTGCCGCACTCGCCGCAGAAACGAGCGCGCTCGAGGTTGCCTTCCCCGCAGAAGGGACAGGGCTTGAGCGCGGGCGCGGGCGGCGGCGGGGGCGGAGGGGGGGGAGGCGGCGGGGCGGCCGGCTTCGGCGCGAGCAGGGCCTGTTTGAACGCGGGATACGAAAGTGCCGGCTTCCAGTCGCCGCTGTCCTGCGCGCCGACGGGACAGACGAGCACGTCCCCGTCGAACCAGGGATGGGCCGTCAGCTCCTCGACCGTCGCGGGGCCGTGCGTGGTCGAGCCGTCATGGGCGAAATAACGCAACGCAGTGGAATGTACGATAACCGTGTTACGAGGTCATTTCGAACGCGCCGGGACCTTCTCCCAGCCCGTCATGAGCCAACGGCCACCCTTCTTCACGAACTCGTCCTGCTCGACGCCGCCGAAGGAGCCTTCGCCGTCGCGCGTCTCGACTCGGTAGGTCAAGGTCACGACCGCGTCTTGATAGCCGAGCCTGTCGAACTCCAGCTTCTCCACCTTGAAGCGCGCCGGCCCGTGTTTGCCGAAGAACTCGACGCCCCACTCGCGGATCTTCTCGCGCGTCATCGGCCGGGTGATGGCGGGGTCGTAGAGGGCGGCGAGGGCCTCGGGACTCGCGGCGGCGAACGCCGCGGCCGCGTCCAAGTAGTAGCCTTCCAACTCGCGCCGCAGTCGCAGCTCATCGTCGCTCACGCGCCGGCCGAAGTCGAGCCGCACGCAGGCGCCCGCCGCCAGCAGGACGAGCAGGAGCGCGCGCCTCATGGGCGCAGTGTAGCCCCGCCTGGGCGGGGGGTCAAGGGCGCCCGTCTCCCAATTCCCGGACACAGGCCCGACGACGATGAAGCACGGGCGGCATCCCAAGTCTTGATAGGACCTCGGCGAGATTGTTCATTTGCGCCTCGTCGTTCGTGCTCGTTTCAAATGCCCGGGAACTGGGCGTGCAGTCGCTATTGACTATGCTGTCACCCAAGCCTATCCTAGGGCCGTGAGAAGACTTCGTATGGTTCTCGCATTGCTTCTGACATTCGCCGTGTCCGTGCGCGCCGAAACGACTTCCGACCCACTGTGGACGCTGTTGTCCACCTACGTCCTCGCGCCCGATGAGAAAGCCGCCTCGGCCGAAGGGGAGGCCGCGGACGCCAAGGGCCTTGCCGCGCTTCAGGCCGACCTTTTGCTGCTCTCCGAGGGCTTCGAAGCGTTCCGTGACGAGGCTCAAGTCAAAGAATCTCTCGTCCGGCTCGAGCCGCGCATGTCGCCCGAGCTCAAACCATTCTTCAAAGACCGCGCCTCAAGCCTCGACGCGATCTATCGCACCTTGGCCGTCACCGACTACACCTGGGCTTCGCGTTTCCCGGAGCCGCCTTGTGAACCCGCGGCCAAACGCCGCGCCTTGTTGGCCAGCCGCGACGGCTTGTTCCAGGCGGAGAGCGGAGAAGCGTCGCCATGGCTGGTCGCCTTGCTCGGTCCTCAGGCGCAAGGCCGTTCGGCCGAGGATGCGCTCGACAAGGTCTCGGCTAAAACGCGCCTGAGCGAAGCCGAATACGAGAAGCGTCGCGCCGCTGCGCGGCGGCTTACTTTGGCGTTGGCTTCCGAGAAGGCCGTGGGCGCCGCCCGCGCCAAGCTCTACTGCGCGCGCGCCGGCGCCTTCACGGACCTTGCCGCGCATCACCGCGACAAAGTTGACGCCCCGGTCCTTGCCGCGCGCGCCGAGGCCGTCAAACCGGAAGAAAGCGTCTTCGTCGTGAAATGGGATGGGAAGCGCGCCGCCGCGACCTTGCTCCAGACGAAGAACGGACCTGTTCTGCTCACTGACTCGCAGGTGGGGGGTGCGCCCACGCTTCACGCCTACGCGGGCGCGTCCGCTCCTGTCGAGTTCAAGACTGAAGTCATCAGCCGCCACGCGGGGTTGGGCCTCGCCGTGCTCTCATATCCCGGCGACGCGCGGCCGGGCTTGAGCCTGGCCGCTTCGGCGCCCGCCAAGGACGACCTCGTCAGCGCGTTGGGCCACACCGAGCTCGCGGGATTGTGGACCAAGACGACCGGCCTCGTCACCAAGGTCGGCGAGGCGAGCTTCCAGACCGACGCGGCCGTCTC
>JANRKA010000052.1:0-9293 GCA_033875325.1 Elusimicrobiota bacterium
CGGTAGCGCCGGCCGCGCCACTCGATGGTGCGGCGCAGGCCCAGAGGCCAGAACACGACCGCGCCCAGGTCCGCGCCGAGCAAGGCGAGATAGGTCCACGCCGGGCGGCGGATGCGGCCCACGCGCCGGTCCTGGATGAGCCCGACGAGCGCCCGCGTCGCGAACGCGGCCCCCAGAGCGACAAGGCCCGGGGCGGACGACGCTCCCGCGGCGAACGCGGCCGCGACGGCCGCCAGGGCCAGCATCACGGGGTTGACGAAGGGCGCCAGCAGCCAGGCCAACGGGAAGGACCAGCAGATGATGGAGGCCCACTTCGCCACGTGCCAGAACGCCTCGGCCGGGCGCGTGCCGGACTCCGAGACGAACACGGGCTCGCGCAGCAGTTCCAGGCGCGCGCCCGCGCCGCGCGCGGCCATGCCCAGCGCGAAATCGTCGGCGATGGAGCGCGAGAACGGCTCCAGTCCGCCGACCTTGGCGAGCGTCTCCTTCGTGTAGCCCATCCAGGCGCCGGCGAAGGAGCGGAACTGTCCGGCCTCGTAGGCCAGCGCCGCGGGCACGCAGTAGGAGTGGTTGAACGCCACCATGAAGCACCAGCCGCCGAACCCGGGCGCGTCCGCATGGTACGGCAGGCCGAACACGGCGTCGGCGCCCTCGCGGAAGGCGCGCGCGGTCTCGCGCAGCAGCGCGGGCGTGATGGAGGTGTCGGCGTCGGAGAACAACACGCGCGGGTGTTTGGCGGCCTTGAGCGCCTCGATCATGTTGTGCGCCTTGCCCATGCGCGCGCCGGCGGGCCCCGTCAGCAGCACCAGGACGTCGCGGTCCGGGTGGGCCGCGGCGAAGGCCCGCGCCACGGGGAAGGCGGGGTCGTCGTCCGATTCCAGGGCCACGATGACCTGCAGGACCTTCAGCGGGTCCGCGGCGACGATGGAACGGAAGCTGGCCTCCATCGCGTCATCGAGCCCGCGCACCGGCTTGATGAGGGTCATCGGCAGGTCGGCGGGAGCGTCCGCGGGGTCGCGGAAGCGGCGCAGGCTCGCGGCCAGGCAGGCCCAGAACGCCCCCGAGGCGGCGAGCGAGGCGGCGGCCAGCAGGCTCGAGAGGTCGGGCATGGCGGCGTTATCCTCCCATTTTTACCGTCCCTTTTCTTGACGGCGCCGCGTCCCGGGGGCATACTGGGGGCATGAGCCCCCTGCGGACCGGGCTGGCGGCCGGCCTCGCTTTCGTGTGCGGTTGGGCCGTGCATGAAGGCCTCGCCCGCGCGGCCGTCCCGGCGGAAGCCACCGCGCCCAGTGCCGTCCAGCTCGAGCAGGCCCGCAGCGAGGCGCGGGAGAAGGCCTCGCGACCCGAGGCCGAGGTGCTCATCACGCCGCTCAACGTGCGCGACCCCTCCGCCCTGGTCATGGACATCCAGACGGGCCCCATCCCCGAGTGCCCCCGCGCCGAGCCCTGCGACTGCACGCAGGAGAAGCTCCAGAAGACGGGCCGAGCCGCCCCGGAGAGGTTCTGATGCCGCGCGCCCTCTCCTGGAGCGTCATCGCCGCCGCCTTCGTCTCGGGCCTCTACTTGCCCGACTTCGTGGCGCACGCGGCCGTGCCCCCGCGCAAGGACGCCTCGGCCGTGGCGCTGACGGCCGCGCCCGACCACGACGCGCCGAAGGCGGTCCCGGGGTTGGCCGCCGGCGGGGCCGTCAAGGCCGGGGACGACGGGACGGTGGAGGTGGAGGAGGCCGACAAGATCACCCCCCTCGCCGCGCGCGACCCCTCGGCGATGGTGATGGGGCCCCCGTTGGGCGGCAAAGCCTGCCTGGAAGCGCCGCGTTGCGACTGCTCGGTGGACTCCCTGCACCGCTACCAGCCCAAGGCCCCGCGAAAGAAGAAGGCGCGCGCCCCCGCGCGCTGACGCGGGCTACGAGCCGGCTCGGCGCAGCTCGCCTTCCAAGGTCTGCAGAGGCGCCTCGGGCACGCCCCACACGGCCTTGAAGAGCAGGCGGTCCTTCGAGGGCTGGCTCCAGCGCACGCGATGCGCGGCGCCGTTGGGGAAACGCAGGTCCAGGCGCCGCCCCGCCGCGGCCCCGCTGGACGCCTCCACGGAGAACGACGCGTCGCCTTCGAGGCGGGCGTCGGGGAGCAAAGACGCCTGCAGCGAGGCGCGCGCGCGCCCGGGCTGCTTCTCGGGCGTCAGCGTGAGCGTCGAGTGGCCGGTGGAGCGCAGCTGCAGCTCCTTCCACCGCAAGGTCAGCTCGGTCGCGCCCCGCTTGCCGGGCTTGACCTCCAAAGTCGAGGCGTAGCGCCCGAAGCCGCGCACGAGCAGCCCTTCCCAGCTGCCGCGCAGCGACTTGAACTCGGGCGCGGCCGGCGCGCCGTCGGGCTCCGCGGGCAAGGGCAGGGCCGCCTTCGGCGCGGTCGAGCATTCGACCGGCACGAACGGGTCGCCGTTGAGGACCGGCGGCAGGCCCGTCTTGGGGCACCGGTAGGTCGCGGGCGCGGCGGCCGCGCACGCGAAAGCGGCGAGCAAGAGGGCGTATCTCATCAAAGTGTGCCGGCGGTGGGAGTCGAACCCACACATCCCAGAGGGATGGCAGATTTTGAGTCTGCTGCGTCTGCCAGTTCCGCCACGCCGGCGCGAGACTATCCTATCACTTTCCGTCAGCGGGCGAGACGCGACGCGAGCACCAGCTCGACGCCGGACGCCTCCAGGCGCGGCAGCTCCGCGCGCAGGCAGTCGAGGGTCGCCCGGTGGTAGTGGTGCCCGATGGCGACGGCCTCGCCCGCGCGCCGGGCCCGCGCCGCCGCCCGGTGGAGCATCGCCGCGCAGAACTCCGCGTCGCCGGGCCGGTCGGTGTCGAGGAAGGTGTACTCGCGGACGGCCGGCACGCCCGCGGCGCGCGCCTCCTCATAGGCCACCGACGACGCCGTGACCCGGGAGTCGAGGAAGAAACCCACGCGCCCCTTGAGCCGCGCCATGAACGCGCGCATCAGCGGCCGGTTGCGCGTGGCGCGCGGCGAGACGTGGTTGTTGAGTCCCGCCGCGCCGGGCACCTCGCGCAGGGAGCGCTCGAGCAGCGCCTCGACCTTCGCCCAGTCCTGCGGGTCGAGCGCGTCCTCCGGGAGCGTCAGCGGCAGGAACGGGTCGAACGGGAAATGGACGAGCACCTCCCGGCCGGCGGCGCGCAGGACGGCGGCGGCCTGGCGCGTGCGCGGCGAGGCCGGCATCACGGCGAAGCTGGCCGGGAAGGGCAGCGCCGCCCACTCCTCGTCCTTCGGCGTGCGCCGGGAGTCGAAGCCGAAGTCGTCGATGACCACGGCCAGGCGCGGGCGCGGGGGCTCGGCGGCCGCGGGCAGGGCCAGCAGCAGCAGCAGCGCGCTACTCCTCATGTGCCTCGAGCGCGGCGACCCCCAGCCGCCAAGGCAGGACGAAGGCGACGAGGTTGAGCAGGAGCAGGAGTCCCGCCGCGAACGCCGCCAGGCGCCAGTCCCAGTCGCCGGTCCCGAAGCGCTGGTCGAAGTGCATGCGCATGGGCAGGGCCAGGATGGCGACGGTGGCGCCGACGTAGGACAGGCACGCGGCCATGTAGGTGAACCCGCCCACCGAAGACTCGATCTGATGGATGTTCTCGACCGTGAAGCGCGGGAACAACGCGCCCAGGCCCACGCCCATCGCGCACACCGCCAGCGCGATGAGCGTCAGCGCGGCCAGGGACAGGCGCGCCGTGAAGGGGTCGGCGTCCAGGATGTGGTTGGTCATCGCGCCGAGGACGACCGCGACGGTCACCGTGGGGAAGGCCGTGAAGAGGAACTTCTGGCGCATCACCTGCGCGACGCTGACCGGCGCGCAGCGCAGCACCCACCAGGAGCGCCCCTCGAGGCTCACCGCCGGGAAGGTGAAGCGCAGGCCCAGCGCCGAGAGCACGAACCCGGCCGTGCCCACGTTGAGGAAGGAGACCAGGCTGCGCAGGTCCGGCGAATCCAGCGGCAGGCGCCGGATGCTGAAGAGGTAGACGAACACCAGCCCCACGATGAGCAGCATCTGCGACCAATGCTTCACGTCCCGGAAGAAGACGACCCGCTCCTTCCAGAGCAGGCCGGCCGACGGGCCGCGGCCGAGCAAGCGCTCCTCGGGCAGCGGGGCGAAGTCGTGCCGGCGGCGGCGCAACGCGCCCTCCTGGGCGCCGCTGTAGCCGTCGAAGTAGAGCGCGCCCGCCAGCGCCACCAGTCCGGCGTACACCGCCGCCGCCGCGCCCCACAACGCCGCCGCGCGCAGCGCCCAGCCCCCCCACGCGCCCTCGGCCGCCAGGCGAAGCCCCTCGGCCATCCACCAGGACGGCAGGTAGGGCGCGGTAGGCGCCTGCAGGAAGTTCAAGTACTCCGCGACGACCTTCAGCGCGTCGGGCCGGATGAGCCGCTCGGGCTGCGCGAAGCGGACGAGGCCGTAGGTCACGGTCAGCGAGAGGCTGGAGAACACCCACACCACGTCGCGCGTGCGCGAGGACGGGAACAGCTTGAGCAGCACCAGCGTGAAGCCGATGCCGAAGGACGCCGCCAGCAGCAGGAACGGAGGCAAAGTCAGCAGGAACGCCGCCAGGAAACCCGCGCCCAGGCGCTCCACGCGCAGCAGCGCCAGCGCGAAGGGCACGAGCACCAGGCCGATGGTCCAGGACGCGAAGAACGCGGCCTCCAGGGATTTGTCGAGGAACACCGCGCGCAGGCTCACCGGGGCCTTCATCAGGAACTTCAGGTCGTACGAGTAGAACAAGGTCGTCAGCGCGGTGAGCAGGCCCGACACCATGATCATGGAGAAGGTCATGAGCATCAGCATCGCGGTCAGCTTCCAGGTGATGAGCCGGCCGATGAGCTCGACGGTGGAGAGATACAGCAGGAGACGATGGAAGCCGAAGTGCAGTCCGTAGAGCAGGGACAGGCCCGCGGCCCCGAACGCGAGGTTGCGCGTCCACTCGTAGGCCGTGAAGTGGGTCAGCGTGTTGCGCAGGGAGCGCGCGCGACGCCCCGCCAGCGCCGCGAAGCTCATGGGCTAGAGGTGCTTCAGCAGCGAGGCGTATTCGGCCCCGCCGGTCAGCGACAGGAACACCGATTCCAGGTCCTGCCCGCCGCGTCCGCCCTGAGAGCGCAGCTCGTCGAGCGTCCCGCAGGCGACCATGCGCCCGCCCTGCATCACGCCGACGCGGCGGCAGAGCTTCTCGGCGATCTCCAGGACGTGGGTGCACATGAAGATGGCCGTGCCGCGCGCGGCCAGGCGCGTGAAGATGTCCTTGACCAGGCGTCCGCTCTTGGGGTCCAGGCCCACCATGGGCTCGTCGAGCACGAGGACCTTGGGGTCGTGCAGGAGGATGCCGGCCAGCACCAGCTTCTGTCGCATGCCGTGGGAGTAGCTCTCGACGAGCTCCCCGCCCCAGGGGCCCAGCTCGAACATCTCGAGCAGCTCCGGGACCCGGCGCGCGGCGTCGGCGCGCGGCACGCGGTAGAGCTCGCCCACGAAACGCAGGTACTCGACGCCGGTGAGCTTGGGGTAAACGAAGGGTTCGTCGGGCACCAGGCCCATGGCGAGCTTGGCGGCGATGGGGTCGGCGGCCGCGTCGATGCCGGCCACGCGCACGCGTCCGGCCGTGGGCTTGAGCAGGCCGGTGATCATCTTGACCGTCGTGGTCTTGCCCGCCCCGTTGGGGCCGAGGAAGCCGAATATCTCCCCGGCCTCCACGCGCAGGTCCAGGCCGGCGACGGCCGTGTGCGTCCCGAAGCGCTTGACCAGCCCTTCGAGCTCGAGCACGGGCCTACGCCGCGACGGGCTTGCGCGGCTTGGAGAGGTCGGCCGCCTTGGGCACGGAGAGCTGGTCCACGAGGTCGTGGAAGCGCTCGTCGAGCTCCTCGCGCGAGAGCGTCTCCATGCGCCGCGTGGAGAAGTCCTGGACGTTGTAGGACGCCATCACGGTGCCGTAGATCATCGCGCGCTTGAGGTGGTCGGTGTCGTGGAAGGCGCCGCAGGAGGCCAGGTAGCCGAGGAAGCCGCCCGCGAAGGAGTCTCCGGCGCCCGTGGGGTCCTTGATCTCCGGGAGCGGGTAGGGCGGGAAGATGTAGAAACGCCCGCCGGTGCGCATGAGCGCGCCGTGTTCGCCCTTCTTGATGACGACGAGTTTGGGGCCCCAGGACGCGATGACCTCGGCGGCCTGCAGGGGGTTGGGGCGGTCGGCCAGTGCCTCGGCTTCGTCCTCGTTGCAGAAGAAGGCGTCCACCTTGGAGAGGAGCTTCTTGACGGCCTCGGGCTTGGAGTCGATCCAGAAGTTCATCGTGTCGCAGGCCACGAAGGCCGGCGATTCCATCTGGGCCAGCACGCTCTCCTGCAGAGCCGGGTCGATGTTGGCGAGGAAGACCACGGGTATCTTGCGATGGGCCGCGTCGAGCTTCGGGTCGAAGTCCTTGAAGACGTTGAGGTGGGTGGCCAGAGTCTTGGCGACCGAGGCGTCCTTGCCGTATTTGCCCTCCCAGCGGAAGGTCTTGCCCTTGGCCGTCTTGAGGCCCGAGAGCTCGACGCCTCGCGCCTTGAGCATCTCGCGGTGCTCGGCCGGGAAGTCCTCGCCGGCCACGCCGACGAGCGACACCTTGCCGAAGAGCTGGGCGGCCAGGGAGAAGTAGACGGCGGAGCCGCCGAGCGCCTCGCGGCACTCGCCCGCCTCCGTCTTGACGGAATCGAGCGCGACCGAACCGACGACCAGGATGGAGCTCACGGTGGGTTGTACCTCGGCGGGAGGCGGCGCGTCAGGCCCCGTCGACCCGGTCCTGGAAGACCTGGTGGTCGAGCGTGGAGCCCACTTGGCGCAGCCAGTGGTTGATGAGATCGAGCGCGCGCTGCTGCTGCAGGCGGGCGGTGAGGGCGGCCTTGTCCTTCTCGAAGTCCTTCATGTTGCCCTTCTTCTCCGCCGCGTAGGCGTCCTTCACCTCTTGCGGGGAGACCTTCGCCATGCGGAACACGAGCTGCTTGGCGCGGGCGGCGAGGATGGCGCGGCGGCGATGCGCCTCGTACTGCTGGGGCGACTCGCGGAAGATCTGTCGGACCTGCATGAAATAGGCGTCCTGCTCGAAGCGCCCGTTGCGCTGGAAGGCGGGCGTGCCCTGGATGTCGCGGGCGAGCTCCGCGTCGGTGACGACCAGCCCCATGGCCGCGGCCTGGTCGGCGAGTATCTCCTCGACGATCATGTCGTTGACCACCTCGCGGCGCAGGCGGGCCAGGTTCTCGTCGGTGAGCTCGGTGCCGCGGTCGCGCAGGGCGTCGGCGAACTGGTTGACGCGCACGGAGAAACGCGTGCCGGTGATCTTGTTGTCGCCGATGCGGGCGACCACGCCGTCCATGTCGCGGCTGGTGAACCAATAACCGCCCAGGCCGACGAAGATGCCCGACAGGAACACGGCGAGCACGGCGTAGAAGATGCTCTTCTGGTGGCGGCGGAGGAAGGATATCATGGGCCTCGTTGGGCGGTCAGTTGGCTTGGTCGGCGGGCTGGGGCTCGTCGGCTTCGGCGCGGCGTCGGCGGCGCGGCTTCTCGCCCTCGGCGCCCATGGCGCAGGTGCCGTCGAAGGTCGCGCCCTCTTCGATGCGGACCTTGGGGCAGCGGATGTCGCCGGTCAGGCGCCCGCTGGCGAGCAGCTCGATGGAGCGGGAGGCGACGACGTTTCCGGTCAGCTCGCCGGCGATGACGACGGTCTCGGCGGCGACGTTGCCCACCAGGCGGCCGCGCGCGCCGACCTCGACGGCCGCGGCGTCTGTGATGTCGCCCTCGAACACGCCCTCGACGCGCAGCGAGCCCTTGGCGACGAGGGAGCCGTGGAAGTGCGCTTCCTCCCCGATGAGGGTCATGCCCTCGCGGGCGTCTGTCTTGGCCCCGCCGCCGAACATCAGCTCGTCCCTCGGCGGCGCGGCGCGGCGAAGCCGAGCAAGTCGGGTCCGGAGCGGACCTTCAGGAAGGACATCGGGTTGACGGGGCGGCCCTGGCGCCAGACCTCGTAGTGCAGGTGGGCGCCGGTGGAGCGTCCGGTCGTGCCCATGTAGGCGATGACCTGGCCGCGCACCACGCGCTCCCCGGAGCGCACGAGAGCCTTGGAGGTGTGGCCGTAGAGCGTGCTGATGCCGTAGCCGTGGTCCACGACGACCATGTTGCCGTAGCCGTGCGACCAACCGGAGAAACGCACCGTGCCGTCGGCGGTGGAGCGGATGAGGGTGTCGGCGTTGTTGGCGATGTCGATGCCCGCGTGGAACTCGCCGGTCTCGCCGGCGCTGCGGCCCATGGGCGAGAAGCGATAGCCGTAGAGAGAGGTGATGGAGCCTTCGGTGGGCCACAAAGCCGGCGTGGCGTTGCGCAGGCTCTTCTGGTTGCCCACGTACCAGGCGATCTCGGAGAAGGAGGCGAGGCGGCGCTCGGATTCGGCGCGCAGGCGCTCGATCTCCTTGTGCCAGTCGGCCTGGCGCACGGCCTGCGGGTTGGCGGAGATGAGGCTGGACAAGGAGAGGCGGTCGGCCAAGGTCGGCCCGCCCACGCCGGTCGCCGCGTCGATGGGGTCGGAGCCGCGCGACATCGAGAGCAGGCCGCGCAACTGGCGGTCGGTGGCGCTGGCCTGGGCCAGGACCTCGGAGGCGCGCTCCATCTGCTGGGCCAGGCGGGTCATCTTGGCGAGCATGACCTTGTTGTCGGCCTTGGTGATGGCGTAGTCGGCGTCGCGGCCCACGATGAAGCCGGCCCAGACCGTCAGGCCGCTCCAGACGCACAGGGCGAAAAGGAAGAAACCCGTGGTGCACTGCCAGCGCCAAGGGCGCATGGCGGCCTGGGGGATGACCATCAAGGTGAGACGACGGTCCAGGAAGTCGAGGAGGCGCTTCTTCACGGGTCTTGGAGTGCGACGCTGCCATGTTATAACAGGTGCACCCGGGGCTGTCAAATGAAATAAACATTAACGAATCCGTGAACGCGGCCCCCCTCTTGACAGGCCGCCGAGCGGCCCCTACACTCCTGAGTATGCGGGCCCCTCTCCCGTGGCTCCTTTCCTTATTGTTGGCCGCCTCCCCCGCGGCCGCCAACCGCGCCGTCAAACCCGGCGCCGGCCGCGGCACCAACACCGGCGGCGCCTCCGCGACGGCCGGGGCGGTCGGCGGCGTCGGGCTCGTCACCAACCTCGACACTCGGCTGACGCCGTCCGTCCCCGTCTCCCTCACGCCCGCGAACGGCTTGACCCTGCAGCCGACCGCCGGCCGGGCCGGCGTCGCGCCCGCGCCCGCTCCCGCGCCCGCCGACG
>JANRKA010000053.1:0-22106 GCA_033875325.1 Elusimicrobiota bacterium
CAAGGACGAGGGCGGGCGCCACACGCCGTTCTTCAAGGGCTACCGCCCGCAGTTCTACTTCCGCACGACCGACGTGACGGGCTCCTGCGGCCTGCCGGCGGGCGTCGAGATGGTCATGCCGGGCGACAACATCGACATCGAAGTCGAGCTGATCGTGCCGGTGGCCATGGAGAAGGGCCTGCGCTTCGCCGTCCGCGAGGGCGGCCACACCGTGGGCGCGGGCGTCGTGTCCGAAGTCATCGCATAAAATTACGCGTTAAAAATCGCCGAAACCAAGGTATAATATGGCTGAGACCAGCAATACGCAGCAGAGAATCCGCATCCGGCTTCGCGCTTACGACCACCGCGTCCTCGACGCCAGCGTCGGCAAGATCGTCGAGACGGCCCAGCGTACGGGAGCAGTCGTTTCGGGCCCCATTCTGTTGCCGACGCACATCAAGAAATACACCGTGCTGCGGTCTCCGCACGTCGACAAAAAGTCCCGTGAGCAGTTCGAGATGCGCGTCCATAAGCGCCTCATCGAGCTGAACTCGACGACTTCCAAGACGGTGGACGAGCTGATGAAGCTCGATCTGCCGGCCGGCGTCGACGTCGAAATCAAGCTCTAACCGAGCCTGATCGCGGGGCCTTTTCCACGAGGTTCCTGTTGGGACGCTTTTTGTATTTATAGGGAAGGACACAGAAATGAGCGAGCAGACGACTGAGACGAAGACCGAGTCCGGGGCCAAGAAGGCGCCCGCGACCTTCCGCGCCATCCTGGGCGAGAAGGTCGGGATGACCCAGATCTATCACCCCAAGGACAAGAACCTCTACGACGTGACCATCGTCAAGGCCGGGCCTTGCCAGGTGCTGCGCGTCAAGACCGCCGACTCCAAGGACGGCTACAACGCCGTCCAGCTCGGCTTCGGCACGAAGAAGGACAAGTCCTTCACCGCCGCCGAGCTCGGCCAGTTCAAGGCCGCCGGCGCCAAGCCCGCCAAACACGTCCGCGAGATCCGCGTCGCCGACGCGAAGGGCTTCGAGGTCGGCCAGGTCGTCGCTCCCGAGAACATCTTCAAGACCGGCGATTACGTCGACGTCCAGGGCGTCTCCAAGGGCCGCGGCTTCGCCGGCGCGATGAAGCGCCACGGCTTCGCCGGCTTGCCCGCCTCCCACGGCGCCTCCGACAAGCAGCGCTCGCCGGGCTCGTTGGCCTCCCGCCGCTCGCTGGGCCGCGTCGTCCCCGGCCAGCGCATGGCCGGCCACCACGGCGCCGAGACCACCTCGACCATCAAGATCGAGGTCGTCGCGGTGGACCCCGCGCAGTCCCTGATCTACGTCGCCGGCCCGGTCCCCGGGCCGCGCGGCGGTCTCGTGACCGTCTCCGAGACCTACATGACCAAGAAGGTCCGCACCGAGGCCAAGGCCCCGACCGTCCGCAAGGACAAGATGGGCAACATCATCAAGCCCGGCGCCCCGAAGGGCGGGAAGAAGTAAGGAACGACAATGGAAGCCAAGATCCTCGACGTCGAAGGGAAGGAAGTCGGCAAGGCGGCCCTGCCGGAGACCGTGTTCGGCCACAAGCCGTCCAAGCGGTTCCTGCACGAGTTCGTCACCGTCTACCTCGCCAACCAGCGCCGCTGGACGGCGAACACCAAGGGCCGCGGCGACGTCTCCGGCGGCGGCAAGAAGCCCTGGAAGCAGAAGCACACCGGCCGCGCCCGCGCGGGCTCGACCCGGTCCATCCTCTGGCGCCACGGCGCCATCGCGTTCGGCCCCCGCATGGGCCGCGGCTCGCGCCTGGACATGCCCCGGCAGAAGGCCAAGCTCGCGCTCGCGCAGGCGTTGTCGTCGCGCGCGGCCGACGGCGGCCTCATCCTGGTCAAGGAGTTCCTGCTCAAGGAGCCCAAGACCAAGCTCGTGGCCTCCGCGCTCGAGAAGCTCGGCGCGTCCGGCAAGACCCTGATCGTCCTCGACGCGACCAACGCCGGCCTCGCTCGCGCCGCCCGCAACCTCCCGGACGTCATCGTGCGCCTCGCCTCCGACATCAACGCGTACGAGGTCCTGCGCGCCAAGAAGCTCATCATCACGCAGCCCGCCCTCGAGAAGCTCGGCGCGCGCTGGAACTAGAGGACATATGACTCTCGACATCCAAGGCGTCATCGTGCGGCCGCTGCTCACGGAGCGCGGCGCGCTGATCCAGGAGAAGGACAACAAGTACACCTTCGAGGCCGCGCTCGGCGCGTCCAAGACGGACATCAAGAACGCCGTGCAGACCCTTTTCAAGGTCGAAGTGGAGAAGGTCCGGACGATGATCGTCCCGGGCAAGTTCCGCCGCTTCGGCAAAGGCGGCGCCGTGCGCCCCGACTGGAAGAAGGCCATCGTGACCGTCGCCAAGGGCCAGAAGATCGACTTCGCGCCCAAGACGTCCTGAGGATAGACCATGCCGATCAAGACCTATAAGCCGTACACGCCGTCGCGCCGCGGGATGACCTCGGCGGACTTCTCGGAGCTCACCGCCACGACCCCCGAGAAGAGCCTCGTGCGCAAGCTCAACAAGAAGGCCGGCCGCAACAACACCGGCATGGTCATGGTCCGCCACCAGGGCGGGGGCCACAAGCGCGCCTTCCGCGTCATCGACTTCAAGCGCGACAAGATCGGCGTCCCGGGCAAGATCGCGACCATCGAGTACGATCCGAACCGCACCGCCCGTATCTGCCTCGTCAACTACGCCGACGGCGAGAAGCGCTACATCGTGCACCCGACCGGGCTGAAGGTCGGCGACACGGTGGTCTCCGGCCCCGAGGCCGAGATCAAGCTCGGCAACGCGCTGCCCCTCATCAAGATCCCCGACGGTACCTTCGTGCACTGCGTCGAGCTGCAGCCCACCAAGGGCGCCCAGCTGATGCGCTCCGCCGGCTCCCAGGCCCAGATCATGGGCAAGGACGGCGGGTACTGCCAGCTCAAGATGCCCTCGGGCGAGGTCCGCATGGTGCCCGACGCGTGTTACGCCACCATCGGCCAGGTCGGCAACACGGAGCACAACACGATCACGCTCGGCAAGGCCGGTCGCTCGCGCCATCGCGGCATCCGCCCGACGGTCCGCGGCGGCGCCATGAACGCGACCGACCACCCCCTCGGCGGCGGCCGCGGCAAGAGCAAGGGCGGCAACCACCCGCGCTCGCCGTGGAACCAGCTCGCCAAGGGCTTCAAGACGCGCAACAAGAAGAAAGTCTGGGGCTGGATGATCGTTTCCGATCGCCGCCGCAACCAGCAGGGATAAGAGGACATCATGGGACGATCCACCAAGAAGGGCCCCTACATCGACGCGAAGCTCATGAAGAAGGTCGTGAAGCTCAACGCGTCCGGCGAGAAGAAGCCCATCAAGACCTGGGCGCGCGACTGCACGATCACGCCCGACTTCATCGGCCACACCTTCTCCGTGCACAACGGCCGCAAGTTCCTGCCGGTCTACGTCACCGAGCAGATGGTCGGCCACAAGCTGGGGGAGTTCTCCTTCACCCGCTTCTTCAAGGCGCACGGCGGCACCCAGAAGGAGGCCACGGCCAAGACCTAAGGGTCGACCGCCACGGAGATATAGAATGGAAGCCACCGCCCACGCCAGATTCCAGAGATACGGCACCCGCAAGGTCGCGCAGGTCCTGCGCGAGATCCGCGGCAAGTCCGTCTTCGAAGCCGAGCGCATCCTCCCGATGGTCCCGCGCATCTGCTCCTCGATGATCACCAAGACCGTCCGCTCCGCCGCGGCGAACCTGATGAGCCAGGCCGCGAAGGCCGGCAAGTCCGTCGAGCCGGAGAAGGTCTACATCAAGGCCTGCTGGTCCACCATGGGCCCCATGGGCCACATGAAGCGCATGCTGCCCGCCCCTCAGGGCCGGGCCTACACCTTCAAGCGCAAGGTCTGTCACCTCACGGTGACGGTCTCCGACGAGCGCGTCAACGGGAAGAGGAAGTAATCACATGGGCAATAAAACGAATCCGAACGCGCTGCGTCTCGGCTACATCCACGACTGGCAGTCGAAGTGGTTCTCCATCAAGGACGCCCCGGCGCTCTTGGGCGAGGACTACAAGATCCGCAAGCTCGTGCAGAGCACTTTCAAGGCCGCCGCGGTCTCGTGGGTCGGCATCGAGCGCGCCGGTTCCTACCTGCGCGTCAACATCCACACGGCCCGCCCCGGCGTCGTCATCGGCAAGAAAGGCGCCGACATCGAGGCCCTGCGCAAGTCCGTCGAGGGCATGACCTCGCGCAAGACCTACGTCAACGTCATGGAGATCAAGGACCCGGAGCTCGACAGCCGCCTCGTCGCCGAGTCCATCGCCATGCAGCTCGAGAAGCGCATCGCGCACCGCCGCGCCATGCGCCGCGCCATGGAGCGCACCATCCAGTCCGGCGCGCTCGGCATCAAGGTCATGGTCTCCGGCCGCATCAACGGCGCCGAGATCTCCCGCCGCGAGTGGAACCGCGAGGGCCGCGTGCCCCTGCACACTTACGCCGCCGACGTGGACTACGGCACGGCCGAGGCCATGACGACCGCCGGCATCATCGGCGTGAAGGTCTGGATCTTCAAGAAGCAGCACTTCGTGAAGTCCTTCAAGGAGCTGCAGCAGACGGCCAAGAAGCAGGCCGCGCTCGCCGCGGCCGCGATGGCCGTCGAGAGCGGCGACGCTCCGGCGCCGGCCCCCGAGGCCGCCCCGCAGGGAGGCATCTGACCATGCTGATGCCCAAGCGCGTCAAGTACCGCAAGCCGCACAGCCACCCGCGCATCAAGGGTCCGGCCAAGCGCGGCACCTCCATCGCCTTCGGAGAGTACGGCCTCAAGGCCCTCGAGCCGAAGTGGGTCACCGCCCGCCAGATCGAGGCGTCCCGCGTCGCCATCTCCCGCCACATGAAGAAGGGCGGCAAGCTCTGGGTCCGCATCTTCCCGGACAAGGCGATCACGAAGCACCCCGCCGAGACCCGCATGGGTAAGGGTAAGGGCGCTCCGGACCACTGGGCCGCGGTCATCCGCCCCGGCCGCATCCTTTTCGAGCTCGAGGGCCTGACCCCCGAGGATTCGGCGAAGGCGCTGCGCACGGCGTCGTACAAGCTGCCGATCAAGACGCGCATCGTCCGCCGGGAGCACATCTAACATGGCCGACAAGAAGACCAAGACCGCGAAGCCCGCCGCTCTGGGGCCCGCCGAGCTCAAGGCCGAGCTGGCGAAGAACCAGGCCGAGCGCGCCAAGCTCTCGTTCCAGCACAACGTCGCCCCGCTCAAGAACCCCATGGAGCTGCGCCGTCTGCGCCGCGACATCGCGCGCCTGAAGACGGCGCTGCGCGCCCAGGAGACCGCCAAGTGACGAAGACCGCCCCCGCTCCGACCCCCGCGACCCTCGAGGAACGCGGCCAGCGCAAGACCCTGGAAGGCGTCGTCGTGTCCGACAAGATGGACAAGACGCGCGTCATCCGCGTGACCCGCTCCGTCCTGCACCCCTTCTACAAGAAGGTCATGACGAAGTCCAAGAAGTTCCACGCCCACGACGAGGGCAACGAGGCCCGCGAAGGCGACCTCGTCGAGATCGCGAGCACCCGCCCGCTCTCCAAGCTCAAGCGCTGGCGCATCGTGCGCGTGGTGAAGGCCGCCCCTCGCGTCGCGGAGGCCAAGTAAAATGATCCAGCTCCGCTCCATCCTCAACGTCGCCGACAACTCCGGCGCGCGCAAGCTGCAGTGCTTCCACGTCATGGGCGGCTCCTACCGCAAGTACGCGCACATCGGCGACATCATCGTCTGCTCCGTGCGCGACGCCCTGCCCAACGGCGCGATCAAGAAGGGCCAGGTGGTCAAGGCGGTCGTGGTGCGCGTCAAGCGCAACACCCGCCGCCCCGACGGCTCCTACGTCTCCTTCGACGACAACGCGGCCTGCCTCGTGGACGACGAGAACGAGCCGAAGGGCACGCGCGTGTTCGGCCCCGTGGCCCGCGAGCTGCGCGACAAGGAGTTCCTCAAGATCATCTCGCTGGCCCCGGAGGTCGTGTAGTCATGAAGCTCAAGATCCGCAAGAAGGACAAGGTCGTCGTCATCTCCGGCAAGGACAAGGGCAAGGTCGGCGAGGTCATCGAGATCCTCGCGGGCGGCCCCTTCAAGCCGGCGCGCGTCCTCGTCTCGAAGGTGAACGTGGTCACCAAGCACAAGAAGCCCACGCAGACGGAGCCGGGCGGCATCTCCAAGATGGAGGCCCCCATCGCCCTTTCCAACGTCATGCTGGTGGACCCCAAGACGAACAAGCCCACCCGCGTGCGCATCAAGGTCCAGCCCAACGGCGACAAGGTCCGCGTGGCCGTCGGCTCGGGCGCGACGATCGAATAACTGCTTTTCCCAGCAGAACGCTAACGAAACGAGATAATATGGCAGAGAAGACCGACGCAGAAAAAGCTAAGGCCCAGAAGGCCGCGGCCGCCGCGAAGAAGGCCGGCCTCGAGAAGCAGGCCGCCGCCAAGGCCGCCGGCCCGGCGTTCGAGACGAACGCCGACGGCCGCGAGACCGAGCACGCCTTCCCGCGCCTCAAGAAGATGTACGCGGACGAAGTCGTGCCCGCCATCATGGAGAAGCACGGCCTGAAGAACCCCTTCCAGGTGCCGCGCCTCATGAAGATCGTCGTCAACATCGGCGTCTCCGAGGCCCGCGACAACGTCCAGCTCCTGGACAACGCCCGCGAGGAGCTCGCGCTCATCACCGGGCAGTGGCCCGAGGTGCGCCGCGCCGGCAAGTCCATCTCCAATTTCAAGCTGCGCCAGGGCATGCCCATCGGCGTGCGCGTGACGCTGCGCGGGGACCGGATGTGGGAGTTCCTGGACCGCCTCATCACGGTGGCCATCCCGCGCATCCGCGACTTCCGCGGCCTCGAGCCCAAGGGCTTCGACGGCTCGGGCAACTTCAACCTCGGGCTCAAGGAGCAGCTGATCTTCCCCGAGATCAAGGCCGAGCGCGTGCCCAAGATGCGCGGCATGAACATCTCCTTCGTCACCACCGCCGGCAAGGACCAGCTCAGCCTGGACTTGCTGCTCGAGCTGGGAATGCCCTTCAAGATGCCCGCTGCCGCCGCCGCGGGGAGGAACTAAGACATGGCTACCACCGCATGGCGGGCCAAGATGGTCAAGACGCCCAAATTCTCTACGCGCCAGCGCAACCGCTGCCAGATCTGCGGTCGCCCGCGCGCGTTCTACCGCGACTTCGGCACCTGCCGCATGTGCTTCCGCAAGATGGCGCACCAGGGGCTGATCCCGGGCGTCAAGAAATCCTCCTGGTAAAAACACAATGGATCCCATCTCCGACCTGCTGACCCGCATCCGCAACTCCAACACCCGCCATCAGGACCGCGTCGACGTCCCGATGTCGAAGGTGAAGCTCGAGGTCGTCCGCGTCCTCAAGGACGAGGGCTTCATCGCGAACTACAAGTCCCTTTACAACGGGAACAACAAGCGCGGCACCATCCGCGTGTTCCTGAAGTACTCCCCGACCAAGGAAGCCGTCATCCGCGGCATCAAGCGCGTGTCGAAGCCCGGCCTGCGCGTGTACCGCTCTTACGACGCCATCCCGCGCGTGCGCGGCGGCTTCGCGGTGACGATCCTCTCCACCTCGCAGGGCGTGATGACGGACCGCCAGGCGAAGGAGAAGAAGGTCGGCGGCGAGATCCTCTGTCAGGTGTGGTGAGCTGAATGTCCAGAATCGGAAAACAGCCGGTCGTCGTTCCCAGCGGGGTCACGGTCAAGATCGAGGGCGCCCGCGTGTCGGCCAAGGGCCCCAAGGGCGAGCTCGCTGAGGCGCTGCACCCCGCCGTCAAGGCGGAGCTCAAGGACGGCAAGGTCCTCATGAGCGCCGACCTCGCGTTCTCCAAGGACGCCAACGCGATCTGGGGCATGATGCGCGCGCGCATCAACAACCTGGTCCTGGGCGTCGCCAACGGCTACGCCAAGAACCTCGAGATCGTCGGCCTCGGCTTCCGCGCCGAGGTCGTCGGCCAGAAGCTCACGATGGCGTTGGGCAAGTCCCACCCCGTGACCTTCGAGGCGCCCAAGGGCATCACCTTGGCCGTCGACGCGAAGAAGACGCTTTTGACCGTCTCCGGGGTCAACAAGGACCTCGTCGGCGAGACCGCCGCGAAGATCCGCGGCCTGCGCGAGCCGGAGCCTTATAAGGGCACGGGCATCCGCTATCAGGGCGAGCACGTCCGCAAGAAGGCGGGCAAGACCGCCGCCGGCGCCAGCGCCGGAGCCGGAGGGAAGAAGTAAATGAAGAACAAGTGGATCCGCGCCGCGCACCGCAAACTCGCCACCCGCAAGCGTCTCTTCGAGCACCGCGGCGAGCGCCCGCGCCTCTCGGTGCACCGCAGCCTCAAGTACATCTACGCGCAGGTGATCGACGACGCCAAGGGCGTCACGCTCGCCTCCGCCTCCTCGCTCGACAAGGACCTCAAGAAGGCCGCCAAGTCGACGAAGAGCCTGGAAGCCGCCACCCAGGTCGGCAAGGCCGTCGCGGCCAAGGCCCTGAAGGCCGGCGTCAAGAAGGTGACCTTCGACCGCGGCCAGTACGTCTACCACGGCCGGGTCAAGGCGCTGGCGGAAGCCGCCCGCGCCGGCGGATTGGATTTCTAACGGAGCGATGAACATGAGCGAGACCACCACCCCCGATTCCCAGGCCGCGGTCCCCCCGCAGCCCGTCGTGCCCCCGCAGCCCGCCGCCGGCGAGCGTCAGGAGCGCGGCGGCTACGGCGACCGCGGCGGCCAGCAGCGCGGCGGCCCGCGCCGCGGTCCGCGTCGCGACAACCCTCGTGAAGAGGGCGGCTTCAAGGAGACCGTCGTCGCCATCAACCGCGTCGCCAAGGTCGTCAAGGGCGGCAAGCGCTTCTCGTTCGCGGCCCTCGTGGTCGTGGGCGACTCCGCCGGCTCGGTGGGCTTCGGCCTCGGCAAGGCGAAGGAAGTCCAGGCCGCCATCATGAAGGGCAACGCGGCCGCCCGTCGCGCCATCATCAAGTTCCCCGTCGTGGACGGCGGCACCATCCCGCACGAGATCGTCGCCAAGTTCGGCTCGGCCTCGGTGTGGATGAAGCCGGCCTCGCTCGGCACGGGCGTCATTGCGGGCGGCGGCGTGCGCGCGGTCCTCGAGGCCGCGGGCATCAAGAACATCCTCACGAAGAGCCTCGGCTCCTCGAACCCCTCCAACATGGTCGGGGCCACTTTCGAAGCGCTCAAGCAGCTGCGCACGAAGGAAGACATCCTCAAGCTGCGCGGCAAATAAGCCGGGATAAACCGACATGACCACCAAGACCCCCAAGGCCCCCGCGGCCATCACCCTTTCCAACCTCGAGCCCGCCCCGGGCTCGCGCCGCCGCCCCGTCCGCCTCGGCATGGGCGAAGGCTCCGGCACCGGACAGACCGCGACCCGCGGACAGAAGGGCCAGCGCTCGCGCTCGGGCGACGGCAAGCTCATCGGCTTCGAGGGCGGTCAGACGCCCTTGCTGCGCCGCATCCCCAAGCGCGGCTTCACCAACGGCATGTTCAAGGTCCGCTACCAGCTCGTGGACCTCGCCAAGCTCGACGTGGTCTTCAAGAACAAGGCCGAGGTCAGCATCGAGGACATGCGCATCCACGGCATCGTCAAGGGCAAGCGCCCCGTGAAGGTCCTGGGCGACGGCGAGCTCAAGCGCGCCGTGAAGGTCAGCGCCAACGCGTTCTCGGCCTCCGCCAAGGCGAAGATCGAGAAGGCCGGCGGCAAGGCCGACGTGGTGGTCGCGAAAGCCTGATGATCCGGGGTTTCTCCGACCTGCTGGACGTGCCGGAACTGCGCAAGCGGATCCTCTTCACGCTGGGAGCGATTGCCGTCTTCCGCGTGGGCGCGGCCATCCCCATCCCGGGCGTCAACGCCGACGCCATCCGGGCCATCTTCGACGCCCAGTCCGGCAGCCTGCTCGGCTTCCTCAATACCTTCTCCGGCGGCGCGCTCGGCCGCTTCTCCATCTTCTCGATGGGCGTGATGCCCTACATCAACGCCTCCATCATCGTGAGCCTGCTCCAGGGCGCGCACGTCATCCCCGCGCTCGACCGCCTCGCCAAGGAGGGGGAGCTGGGCCGCCGCAAGCTCAACAACTACACGCGCTACCTCACCCTCTTCCTCGCCATCTTCCAGAGCTTCGGCCTCACCATCGCCATCACCAAGATGCCCACGCCCGGCAACATCCCGGTCGTGGTCAACCCGACGGCCATGTTCTACATGGTCACCGTGCTGACGCTGACCGCCGGCACCATCTTCGTCATGTGGCTGGGCGAGCAGATGACCGAGAACGGCATCGGCAACGGCACCTCCGTGCTCATCTTCGCCGGCATCGTGGAGAGCATCCCCACCGGCGCCATGAGCCTCATCGAGCTGGTCCGCCTCGAGGAGATGGGCCTGTTCACCGCGTTGGCCATCGTGGCCGCCATGGCCGGCGTCATCCTGTCCGTCGTCTGGGTGGAGACCGCCCAGCGCAAGATCCCCGTCCAGTACGCCAAGCGCATGGTCGGCCGCCGCATGTACGGCGGCGCCCAGTCCTATCTGCCGCTGAAGGTGGACCAGAGCGGCGTCATCGCCGTCATCTTCGCGGTGTCGCTGCTGGCGGTGCCGCTGACCATCGCGCAGTTCGCCGCCGAGCAGTCCTGGGCCCAGAAGGTCATGGACATCTGGGGCGGCGGGCACTGGGGCTACGACCTCGTGTACGCCGGCCTCATCATCTTCTTCTGCTACTTCTACAACTCGGTGTCCATCAACCCGCAGGACCTCGCCGAGAACATGAAGAAGTCCGGCGGCTTCGTCCCCGGCATCCGCCCCGGCGAGCCCACCGCCAAGTACATCGAGTGGGTGCTCGAGCGCATCACTCTGGGCGGCGCGCTGTTCGTCGCCGCCATCGCCGTCATGCCCGACGTGATGCGCCGCGGCATGAGCGTCCCCTTCTTCTTCGGCGGCACCTCGCTGCTCATCGTCGTGGGCGTGGCCCTCGACACCATGGGCCAGCTCGACGCGCACCTCATCATGCGCCGCTACGAGGGCTTCCTCAAGAAGGGCCGCATCCAGGGCCGCTGGTTCAACGTGGGCGGGGG
The DNA here is from genome assembly GCA_033875325.1 of Elusimicrobiota bacterium. Classification (GTDB taxonomy): domain Bacteria; phylum Elusimicrobiota; class Elusimicrobia; order UBA1565; family UBA9628; genus GWA2-66-18. Next base: position 11,111 of record JANRKA010000053.1, read on the forward strand.
AGTGGCGAAGTGATCGTCATCCTCCTCGGCTCCCCGGGCTCCGGCAAGGGCACGCAGTCCAAGCGCCTGGCCGATTCCTACGGGTTCAAGCACCTCTCCACGGGCGACATCTTCCGCGCCGAGATCGCGGAGAAGACCTCGCTCGGCGAGAAGGCGCAGGACTACGTGAAGTCCGGCAAGCTCGTGCCCGACGCCATCGTCGTCGAGATGGTCGCCGGCCGCCTCGAGCCCGGCGGCAAGTACCTGCTCGACGGCTTCCCGCGCACGGTGGAGCAGGCGCAGGCGCTCGACCGCATGCTCGCGGGCAACAAGTCCCGCGTGGACCAGGTCGTCTACCTCACCCTCCCGAAGGACGAGGCCATCCGCCGCATGGCCTCGCGCCGCGTCTGCGAGGGCTGCGGAGAGGTCTTCAACGTCCTCTCTCGCCCGACGCAGGTCGAAGGCGTCTGCGACAAGTGCTCCGGCAAGGTGGTCCAGCGCGCCGACGACAGCGAAGCCACCGCCCAGAAGCGCCTCATGGTCTTCGAGGACCTGACCCAGCCGCTCGTCGCCTACTACAAGGGCGAGAGCCTGCTCGTCGAGGTCGACGCCAACCGCAAGCCCGAGGCCGTCGAGGCCGCCCTGCGCGCGGTCATCGACGAGCTCAAGGCGGCGCGCTGAGATGATGCTCATGAAGAAGGCCGTGGAAGCCAAGACGCGCGAGGAGCTCGCGGTGATGCGCCAGGCCGGCGCCATCGTCGGCGACATCCTCCAGCTCCTGGCCGCCAAGATCGAGTCCGGCGTCACCACCGGACAGATCGACTCGTGGGCCCGCGCCGAGATCAAGGCGCGCGGCGCCAAGCCCGCCTTCCTCGGCTACCACGGCTTCCCCGGCGTCATCTGCCTCTCCGTCAACAACGAGGTGGTGCACGGCATCCCGTCGGACAAGCGCGCGCTCAAGGACGGCGACATCTTCGGCGTCGACTTCGGCGTCGTCGTCGACGGCTGGTTCGGCGATTCCGCCGTGACCATCGGCGTCGGCAAGATCTCCCCGGAGGCCGAGCGCCTCATCCGCGTCACGCGCGAATCCCTCGAGAAGGGCATCGCCGCGGCGACCGCGGACGCCCGCGTGGGCGACATCGGCGCGGCCGTCCAGGCGCACGCCGAGGCCGCCGGCTACTCCGTCGTGCGCGAGTTCGTCGGCCACGGCATCGGCCGCGCGCTGCACGAGGAGCCGCCGGTGCCCAACTACGGCAAGGCCGGCACCGGCCCGCGCCTGAAGCCCGGCATGACCATCGCCATCGAGCCCATGGTCAACGCCGGCGCCGCCGCCGTGCGCACGCTGGAGGACGGCTGGACCGCGGTCACGCAGGACGGCCGCCTCTCCGCCCACTTCGAGCACACCGTCTGCGTCACCGACGGCGCGCCCGTCATCATGACCCTGCCGAGCAAGATTTGAGCATGACCAAAGAAGAGAAGATCGAAGTCGAAGGCAGCATCCTCGAGGCGCTCCCCAACGCGATGTTCCGCGTGGAGATCGCCCCGGGGAAGATCGTGCTCGCGCACATCTCCGGCAAGATGCGCATGCACTACATCAAGATCCTGCCCGGCGACAAGGTCAAGATTGAGCTGTCCCCCTACGACCTCACGCGGGGACGCATCACCTACCGGGAGTAACGAAAATGAAAGTCAGAGCGAGCGTCAAACCGATTTGTCAGAAGTGCAAGGTCGTCAAGCGCAACGGCGTCGTCCGCGTGTTGTGCTCGAACCCGAAGCACAAGCAGCGTCAGGGCTGATCCAGGAGACATAACGATATGGCACGTGTTGCAGGCGTCGACCTTCCGAAGAACAAGCGCGTGGACGTGGCGCTTCGCTACCTCTATGGCGTGGGCGAGACCCGCGCCAAGGAGATCCTCAACAAGCTCAACGGGGCCATCAAGCCCGAGACGCGCGTGAAGGACCTCAGCGAGCAGCAGGTCGGTCTCATCAACACCATGCTGACGAAGGAGTACAAGGTCGAGGGCGAGCTGCGCCGCGAGGTGCAGGCCAACCTCCACCGCCTCACCGAGATCGGCTCCTACCGCGGTCACCGGCATCGCCGTTCCCTGCCGGTGCGCGGCCAGCGCACGAAGACGAACGCCCGCACCCGCCGCGGCCGCCGCAAGACGGTCGGCGTGGGCAAGGCCGCCTCGCCCACGGGCAAGGCGTAAAGATTTCCGCGAGATAGATTAGGAGAGTAAACATGGCTGACGAAAAGACGACCGCAGCGCCGGCGAAGGCGGGATCACCCGCTCCCGCGCCCGCGCGCAAGAAGAACTGGAAGTCGCTGACCTTCGCGAAGGTCCACGTCCAGTGCTCCTTCAACAACACCATCGTGACCTTGACCGACGACCGCGGCGACGTGCTCGCCTGGTCGACGGCCGGCGGCTCCGGCTTCCGCGGCACCAAGAAGGGCACCCCCTTCGCGGCCGGCGTGACGGCCGGCAAGGTCGCCAAGCGCGCCGTCGAGATGGGCGTCAAGCAGGTCTCGGTCTTCATCAAGGGCCCTGGCCCGGGCCGCGAGACCGCGGTCCGCGCGCTCGGCTCCGCTGGTCTGGTGGTCGTCAGCCTCAAGGACGTCACCCCGCTTCCCCATAACGGCTGCCGTCCGCCGAAGGCTCGGAGGGTCTAAAGTAACATGGCACGCTACACTGACGCCGTCTGCAAACTCTGCCGCCGCGAACAGCAGAAGCTGTTCCTCAAGGGCGACAAGTGCTACACCAAGTGCGTCCTCGAGAAGAGGCCCGGCACTCCCGGCATGGCCAAGCCCCAGCGCGGCAAGCCCTCCGCCTACTCCATCCGCCTGCGCGAGAAGCAGAAGCTTCGCCGCATGATCCAGATGACCGAGCGTCCGTTCGAGACCGCGGTGGCCAACGCCTCCAAGGCTCGCGAGGCCTCCGGCGACCATCTCCTCCGCTCGCTGGAGCTGCGCCTGGACAACATCGTCAAGCGCTCGGGCGTGGCGACCTCCATCAAGACGGCGCGCCAGATCGTGATGCACGGCCACGTCAAGGTGAACGGCCACGGCGTCAACATCCCGTCCTACCCGGTGAAGGCCGGCGATACGGTGGTGCTCAGCCCCAAGCTCAAGGAGAACGTGGGCGTCAAGCTCAGCCTCGAGACGGCCAAGCGCCTCAACAACCGCCCGGCGTTCCTGCAGTTCGACGAGGGGGCCCTCACCGCGAAGCTCCTCCGCATCCCGGAGCGCGCCGAGATGTCCTTCCCGATCAACGACCAGCTCATCATCGAGTATTACTCTCGCTGATAGTTTTGACCGACCATTAACCGGAGATAACAGACCATGGCCTACAAAGAGCTCATTCTTCCTCAGAAGCTGTCCGTCGACGAGAAGACGATGTCGGACAGCTACGCCAAGTTCGTCGCCGAGCCCTACGAGCGCGGCTACGGCCACACGGTCGGCAACGCGCTGCGCCGCGTGCTCCTGTCCTCGCTCGAGGGCGCCGCGGTCACCGCGGCCCGCATCGAGAAGGCCACGCACGAGTACCAGGCGCTCCCGGGCGTGAAGGAGGATGTGATGAACATCCTGCTCAACCTCAAGAAGCTGCGCGTGAAGCTCTTCTCCAACGGCCCCGAGACCATCTACCTCAAGGCCAACAAGGAAGGCGAGGTCAAGGCCGGCTCCATCGAGGGCAACGCGAACGTCGAGATCGTCAACAAGGACCTCGTCATCGCCCACCTCGAGGCGGGCGGCAAGCTCGACATGGAGATCGAGATCTCCAAGGGTCGCGGCTACGTCCCCGCCGAGGAGCTGCGCCAGCAGAACTCCTGGCCCGCCGGCTATCTGCCGGTGGACGCCCTGTTCTCGCCCGTCACCAAGGTGCACTACGACGTGGAGAACGCCCGCGTCGGCCAGGTGACGGACTACGACCGCCTCATCCTCGAGATCTGGACCGACGGCTCGCTCAACCCGGCCGAGGCGCTCATCCAGTCCTCCAAGCTGCTGCGCGAGTCCCTCAACATCTTCATCCCCGAGGAAGAGCAGGCCGCCGGCGCGGAAGGCTTCGAAGGCGAGGAGGGCGCGGACCTCTCCGGCGCTCCCATCGACGCGAAGCTGCGCGAGATCCTCTCCCAGCCCATCGAGATGATCGAGCTCTCCAGCCGCGCGTCCAACTGCCTCAAGGTCGCCCGCATCAAGACCATCGGCGAGCTCGTCTCCAAGCGGGACGAGGAGCTGCTGGCCGTGAAGAATTTCGGCAAGAAGTCCCTCGACGAGATCAAGGACCGCCTCAAGGACATGGGTCTTTCTCTCGGCATGCAGGTCGGCTCGGCCGCCTGAGCATAGGGTAACAGGAGTCTTTTATGGCATCTAAAGCGTTGGGCCGGCGTCAGCTCGGCATCACGGGCTCTCACCGCCGCGCCCTCCTCAAGAACATGGCGACCAGCCTGTTCAAGCACGAGCGCATCGAGACCACCATCGCGAAAGCCAAGGAGCTGCGGCCGTACGCCGAGAAGCTCATCAGCCAGGCCAAGCGGGGGGAGCACTACATGGTGCGCCGCCAGATCCAGGACAAGGCCGTGTACCAGAAGCTGTTCACCGTGCTGGCGCCTCGCTACGCGCAGCGCCCGGGCGGCTACACGCGCATCCTGCGGCTGGAGCCGCGCCTCGGGGACAACTCCAAGCGCGGCCTCATCATGCTGGTCTCTTAAGCCGCACAAAAGGTAAAAAGGAGCGTAATGCTCGACTTCCTCTTCAGCCTGTTCTCCAACGACATGGGCATCGACCTGGGGACCGCCAACACCCTCGTCTATGTGAAGGGTCAGGGGATCGTGCTGAGAGAGCCTTCGGTTGTGGCCATCGACCGCGAGACGCGGCGGGTGCTCGCCATCGGCGCGGAGGCCAAGCGCATGCTCGGCCGCACGCCCGCCTCGATCGTGGCGGTGCGTCCCTTGAAGAACGGCGTCATCGCCGACTTCGAGGTCACGCAGGAGATGATCAAGTACTTCATCCGCAAGGTGCACAACCGCCGTTCGTTGCTGCACCCGCGCGTCGTCATCGGCATCCCGTCGGGCATCACGGAAGTCGAGCGCCGCGCCGTCCAGGAGTCGGCCGAGCAGGCCGGCGCCCGGCGCGTCTACCTCATCGAAGAGCCGATGGCCGCCGCCATCGGCGCCGACCTTCCCATCTCCGAGCCCCACGGCAACTTCATCGTGGACATCGGAGGCGGCACGACCGAGGCGGCGGTCATCTCGCTCGGCGGCTTGGTGGTGTCCAAGTCCTTGGACATCGCCGGCGACGAGATGGACGAAGCCGTCATGATGCATTTCAGGCGCAAGTACAACCTCCTCATCGGGGAGACCACGGCCGAGGACGTCAAGATCCAGATCGGCTCGGTGTTCCCGCTGAAGGAAGAGAAGACGATGGAAGTCAAAGGCCGGGACCAAGCCACCGGCCTGCCGAAGACCGTGCTGATCACCTCCGAGGAAGTCCGCCAGGCTCTGATGGAGCCCGTGCAGCTCATCCTCGACGTGATCAAGAACACGCTGGAGGAGACTCCGGCGGAGTTGGCTGCCGATTTGGTGGACCGCGGCATCATGCTCGCGGGCGGCGGGTCCCTGCTGAGAGGTCTTCCCGACCTCATCCGGCAGGAGACCGAGCTGCCGGTGCATCGCGCCGCGGACCCCTTGAGCTGCGTCGCGCTGGGGACCGGGAAGTTCCTCGAGGAGCTTGATCACATCGATGACAAGCGCCGGGACTTCGTGACCTCCTACAGCGACCGCCGCTGACGCCGACCCCGCCAGCCTCCGCCCGTCGCCGTAAGCCGGCCCGTAGGGCCGGACGGCCATGCAACAACGCGAATCGCGGACCGCGCACTACGTACTAGCAGCGCTCTCGACCGTCGCGCTGGTCTTACTGTCCCTGCCGTTGTCGTCGCCGGTGCGGTCCTTCAAGGCCGCCGCGAGCTACGTGCTCGACCCGGTGGCGTGGAACGGCGAGAAAGGGGTGCAGAGACTGGCCGGCGCGCCGGAGCGGGTGGGCCGTCTGTTGACGGCCGACATGGAGAACCAGCGCCTGCTCGTCGAGCTCAAGCGCCTGGAGTGGCTCAAGACCACGGTCGAGTCCCTCTCCCAGGAGAACGAGCGCCTGCGCCGCTCCCTGGGGCTGCGCCCGCCCGCGGGGCGCTCGCCGGTCTGGGCGCACGTGCTGGAGCGCGACCCGCTGCACTGGTACCGCAGCGTCACGCTGGACGCGGGCTCGGCGCAGGGCGTGTCGCTCAACGACCCCGTGCTCGGCCCCGCCGACGGCCGCCTGGTCGCGGTGGGCCGCGTCGTCGAGGTGCGCCCGGACACCTCCATCGTGCTGCTGTTGACCGACGAGTTGTCGGCGGCCGCCGCGTACCTGTCGTCGGGCACCCTCGAAGGGCTGGTGCAGGGCCAGGACGGCCCGCGCTTGCGCATGAACTACCTCAACGCCGAAGCCGTCATCGCGGTCGGGGACGCCGCTTACACCTCGCCGACCAGCGCCACCTTCCCGCCCGACATCCTCGTCGGGCGCGTGGCTCGCGTGTACCCGCGCGACCCGTTCCTCACCTTCCAGTCCGTCGAGCTCGCGCCCGCGCTCGACGCCTCGTCGCTTCAGGAGTTGATGATCCTGCGCTCGCGGCCCGGCGCGGCGCCCGCCGCCGACGCGCCGGAGCCCGTGGTGCCCGAGATGCCGGCTCCGCCGCCGCCGCCCGTCGAGGCGAAGCCCAAGCGCCGCAGGCCCGTCGAGCCCGCCCCGGCGCCCGCTCCCGCGCCGCCGCCGTCCTCCCCGGAGGACCCGCAATGACCTTTCTGCGCTCCGTCGCGCTGTATTTCGGCGCCATGCTCCTGCAGTGGTGGTGGAACACCCACTTCTCCTACTGGGGCGCGGCCCCGCAGTTCCTGCTCGTGGCCACCTTGCTCATCGCCTCGCGGCGCGGGCCCGTGCCCGCCATGCTCGCGGGTTTCGGCTGGGGCCTGTTCCTCGACGTGTCGCGCGCGGAACTCTTCGGAGCCAGCGCCTTCCTGCTCACGGGCTCAGCCTATCTCGCCGGCATGGTCCGCAAGCAGATCGACCTGCGGGCCGCAGGCCCGCTGGCCGTCTGCACCATGCTCGTCACGCTGGGCGCGCTGCTGACCCACGGCCTGCTGGGCCTCGTCTTCAACCGCGCCTTCGAGCACTTCGCCTGGCGCGTCTGGGTGTTCACGCCGGTCATGAACGCGCTGCTCGCCGGCCTCGGCGCGGTGCTCTGGGACGCGTTGGGAGCCGACCGGTGAACGGGTCCTCCGCCGAAGCGGCCGAGAGGCTGTCGCGCCTTTGGCTCGTCATCGCCCTCGTGGGCCTGGCCTTGGGCCTGCGCCTGTTCCAGATGCAGATCATCCAGGGCGCCGAGTACCGGCTCGCCGCCGAGCGCAACCGCTCGCAGCTCATCCACCAGAACGCGCCGCGCGGCCGCATCTACGACCGTCATGGCGAGGCGCTGGCCACCAACGCCCCGGCTTTCTCGCTCATCTTCCTGCCCGGCAAGAGCCGCCATCGCGACGACCTCACGCCCCTGGCCGCCGAGCTCTCGCGCCAGCTCGGCCAGGACTCCGCCGAGCTGCTCGAGCGCCTGCAGGAGGCCGTGCGCGAGGAATCGGCCGTGCGCCTGGCCGAGAACCTGCCCACGCCGACGATGTTCCGCCTCTCGGAGCTCAAGACCGTCTATCCCGGCGTGGACCTCATCGTCGAGGCGCGCCGCTACTACCCCCATGGACGCTTCGCCAGCCACCTGCTCGGCTACATGGGCAAGATGAGCCCGCGCGAATGGCGCGAGCGCCGCTCCAAGGGTTATCGCGTGGACGCGCGCACCGGCAAGATGGGCCTGGAGAGGCTCTTCGAGAACGAGCTGCGCGGGCGCGACGGCGGCATCCGCATGGAGGTGGACGCCCAGGGCCGCCTCAAGCGCATGCTCGAGAAGATACCCTGGGAGGCCGGCTCCAACGTCCACCTAACGCTCGAGGCCGCGACGCAGAAGGCCGCCGACGAGGGCCTGCGCGCCAGCAACACCGGGCGCGGCGCCGTCGTGGCGGTGGACCCGCGCAACGGCGACGTGTTGGCGCTCTCCTCGGCGCCGGACTTCGACCCGAACGCCCTGCTCTCCTCGGACCCGGAGGAGGTCAAGGACGCCACGGCCGCCCTTCCCGAATACAACCTCGCCATCTCCGGCACCTACCCGCCGGGCTCGACCTTCAAGCCCATCGTGGGCTTGGCCGTCCTCAACGAAGGCAAGGCCTCCCCGGAGGAGTCGGTGTTCTGCCCCGGCTTCTACGACGGCCTGGCGGCGCGCACCTTCCTGTGCTGGGAGCACAAGGGCCACAAACGCGTGGCCTGGCTGCAGGGCCTGGCCAAGTCGTGCGACGTCTACTTCTACACCATGGGCCGGCGCGTCGGCGGCGCGGCCATCGAGCGCTACGCCAAGCTCTTCGGCCTGGGCCGCAAGGTGCGCCTGGACCTGGGCGGCGAGAAGGCCGGCCACATGTTCGGGCCCGAGACGCGCAAGGCCGCGGGCAAGGGCTGGTACGAGGGCGACACCTTGAACCAAGCCATCGGCCAGGGCGAGCTCCTGGTCACCCCGCTGCAGATGGCGGTCGCCACGGCCGCGCTGGCCAACCGCGGCTCGTTGTGGCGCCCGCACTACACCCAGAAGATCGAATACGCCGACGGCCGCCCAGAGTTCGTGGTCAAGCCCGAGAAGCTCGGCCTCATCGACGCCAAGCCCGAGTCCTGGCGCCTCGTGGACGAGGCCATGCAGCTCGTGGTCTCCTCGGGCACCGGCGGCGCGGCGCGCGTGCCGGGGCTGACGGTCGCCGGCAAGACCGGCACCGCGCAGAACCCGCATGGCGACGACCACGCCTGGTTCATCGCCTACGCGTCCAAGCCCGGCGAGGAGCCCTCCATCGCGGTGGCCGTGCTCGTCGAGCACGGCCAACACGGCTCCTCGGCCGCCGTGCCCATCGCGCGCAAGGTCATCCTCGCCCACTTCGGCATGCCCGACCCCAACGCCCCGAAGCCCCGCCCCGCCGTCCCGGCGCTTTTGCCCGCGCCGGGCGTGCCCGGCCTTCCGGGCCCCGCGAGGACGCTGTGAGCCCCTACCGCCCCGCCTCCTCCGGCCAGGCCTCGCGCGTGGACTGGACCTTCGTCTTCGCGGTCTCGGGACTGCTCACGCTGGGCTCCTTGTCCATGCTCTCGGCGGCGAGCACGACCTCCTTCTATCACGCCATCCTGCAGAAGCACTTCGTCGCGATGGCGCTGGGCCTGTTCCTCTTCTCGCTGATGCTCGCCTTCAACTATCAGGTCTTCCAGGACCAGAGCAAGTTCCTCTACGCGTTGGCCGTCATCGTGGTGGTGGCCACCCTCGTGCTGGGCAAGATCTCGCGCGGCCAACGCTCCTGGATCCATTTGGGCGGCTTCGCCTTCCAGCCGGCGGAACTGGCGCGCACTCTCGTCATCCTCGCGCTCGGCGACTTCCTCGACCGCCGCTGGCGCCGCGCCGCCGACCCGTCCACCGTGTTCTGGGCGCTGGCCATCGCGGCGCCGGTCATGGCCCTCATCCTCAAGCAGCCAGACCTGTCCACGACGCTCACCTTCGTGCCCGCCATCACCGCCATGCTCTACTGCGCGGGCGCGTCGCTGTTCATCCTCGCGCTGGTCTTCGGCTACGGGGCGTTGACGATGTCGGTGCCGCTCATCTACACCATCCTGCAGGTGCGCTACCCGGGCGCGGCCGCGGGCTCGTGGCCGGACGTCATCTTGTCCACCTCGCGCCTGGGCCTGTCCACGCTCGCCGCGGTCGGCCTGTTCGCCGGCGCGAGCGCGCTCGCCTGGCGCGTGGCGACCTGGATGCGCCTGCAGGTCAAGCCGCACGTGTTCATCTTCGTGCCGCTCATCCTCTCGGGCGCGTTGTTGTCGGGCATCGCCGTGCACAAGCAGCTCAAAGGCTACCAGCGCAACCGCTTCGTGGCCTGGGTCGCGCCGCACACCGACAGCCAGGGCGCGGCCTACAACGTCATCCAGTCGCAGATCGCCGTCGGCTCGGGCGGCCTGTTGGGCAAGGGCCTGTTCTCGGGGACCCAGTCCCAGCTGGGCTTCCTGCCCGAGCGTCACACCGACTTCGTGTTCGCCAACGTGGGCGAGGAGACCGGCTTCGTGGGCTCCGCGGCCATCGTGGGGCTCTACATGCTCCTGCTCTGGCGCATCGTCACGGCCGCGCGTCTGGCGCGCGACCGTTTCGGCTACCTGGTGTGCGTGGGCCTGGCCGCCATGCTCACCTTCCAGCTCGCTCTCAACGTCGGCATGTGCCTGGGCCTGATGCCCGTGGCCGGCGTGCCTTTGCCTCTCGTGTCCTATGGCGGCTCGAGCCTGATGATCACCTTGTGGTCGTTGGGCATCGTCGCCAACATCTACGCGCGGAGATACGCGCTCCTTTAAGAGGTCACATGTCCAACGAGAAAGACCCCCTCGCCGCCCCGACGCCCGAGCCGCAGGCCGCCGCCGTCCCCGAGACGCCGGTCCCGACGCCCGCCCCCCAGCCGGTCGAGTCCGCGCCCGACAACGAGCGCCAGCGCGAGGACCAATACCCGCGCGCCGGCGAGCCCGTGGAGGCCGACCGCGACGTCCCGCAGAACGGCGACGACGGCGACGATGACGAGGACGACGCGCCCGTCGCCGGCGACGCCCCTCAGGCCGCGCCCGCTCTGCAGCGCGTGACCGACCACACCTATCCCGGCGACGAAGCGGGCGACGACGCCGACGACGAGGAAGACGAGGAGGACGACGGCGTCGAAGAAGGCGCCGCGTCCGAAGCCGCCCAGCCGGCTCCCGGCGAGATCGTCGCGCCCGCCGCTCCCGATTCCCCGGCCGCGCCCGGTTCGGCGGCCCCGGCGACGCAGCAGGGCCAGTCCGGACAGCCGGGACAAGAAGGCGGACGCCGCCGCCGTCGCCGGCGCCGCGGCCGCG
>JANRKA010000054.1:0-3757 GCA_033875325.1 Elusimicrobiota bacterium
GCGGTTTCCCCAGGGCGTCATAGCTGGGCGGTAGGTGCCTGCGCCTCGCATTTTCGAAACAAAACGGGGCGGCAGGACCCGGCCGGACGCGCCGACGCCGGGCGCGCCGCCCGTGTTTGCTAGAATGGGAGAATGCTCGTGAGCCCCGGCATCCGCAAAGTCACCCAGATCGGCCACCCCGTGCTGCGCAAGACGCTGCGCCGCCTCAAGCCCGAGGAGGTCCGCAGCCCCGAGATCCACCGCCTCGTCGAGACCATGGCGCTGACCATGGACGAATACGACGGCGTGGGCATCGCCGGCAACCAGGTCGGGGAGGACCTCGCGGTGTTCGTGATGGGCCTTCCCAAAGGGGTCAAGCGCCACCCGGAAGGCATCGAGCTCACGGTCGTGTTCAACCCGGAGATCCGCTTCATCGGCGCGGCGACCGAGGAGGACTGGGAGGGCTGCCTGTCCGTGCCCGACCTGCGCGGCATGGTCAAGCGCCACTCCAAGCTCGAGCTCTCCGGCCTCGGCCTGGACGGCAAGCCCTTCAAGAAGGTCTACGAGGGTTTCCCCGCCCGCGTCGTCCAGCACGAGACCGACCACCTCAACGGGCTGGTCTATCTCGACCGCATGGACGGCCTCAAGACCCTCTCGTACATGAGCGAGCTGGGCCGGCACGGCTAGTCCGTGGCCCTCGCGCTCGAGGCCAAAGGCCTCACCAAGGACTACCTCTCCCCGCTCAAGGAGCCGGGCCTGCTCGGCGGCCTCAAAGGCCTGTTCACGCGCGAATACAAGAGCACGCGCGCGGTGGACGGCGTGGACCTGGCCCTGGAGCAGGGCGAACTCGTCGGTTTCCTCGGCGCCAACGGCGCGGGCAAGACCACCACGCTCAAGATGCTCTCCGGCCTGCTCACGCCCACGGCCGGGACCGCGACCGTGCTCGGCCACGAGCCCTGGAAGCGCGAGACCGCCTACCTCAAGCGCATCTCGCTGGTGATGGGCCAGCGCTCCCAGCTGTGGTGGGAGATCCCGGCCTACGAGACCTTCCGCCTCAACCAGGCCGTCTACGACGTCCCCGAGCCGGAGTTCCGCCGCCACCTCGACGAGCTCGTGGACCTGCTCGAGCTGGGGCCGCACCTCGCCGTGCCGGTCAAGAAGCTGTCGCTGGGCGAGCGCATGCGCGCCGAGCTGTGCGCGGCCCTGCTCCACCAGCCCGCGCTGCTCCTGCTCGACGAGCCCACCATCGGCCTCGACGTGGTGATGCAGAAGAAGGTGCGCGAGTTCGTGAAGTCCTACAACAAGCGCCACGGCGCCACCATCCTGCTGACCAGCCACAACATGGGCGACGTCGTCGAGCTGTGCAAACGCGTGGTGGTCATCGACCACGGGCGCCTGCTCTACGACGGCGCGCTCGACCGTCTCGTCGCGCGTTACGCCGACCACAAGATCCTGCGCGCCCGTTTCTCGGCCCCGGTGGCCGCCGCCGACCTCGCGTCCATCGGCGCCGTGGTCTCGCTCGAGGACGGCGTCGCGGTCATCGAGGTGCCCCGCAAGGAGGTGGCCGCCGCGGCCGCCGCGCTGCTGCGCTCCTACCCGGTCGCGGACCTCGACGTCGGCGAGGTGGCCATCGACGACGTGGTGCGCCGCCTGTTCTCCCATCACGGATGAAGGCCTACGCCGTCGCCTACTCCATCGCCCTGCAGGAGACCCTGCAGCGGCGCTGGTCGTTCCTGATGGAGCGGGTGGGCTCCTTCGCCGTGGTCGTCAGCCTGTACTCCTTCTGGAGCGCCCTGCTCGGCGACAAGCAGGACTTCCTGGGCTACACGCGCCCGGAGATGCTGACCTACACGCTGGCGCTCAACTTCCTGATGTCCTTCGTCTTCACCGGGCGCGGCTGGCTGCTCGTCGGCGAGATCTCCTCGGGCCGCGTCTCCTCCTACCTCGTGCGCCCCGTGAGTTATCAGGGCTACTCGCTGGCCCTCGACCTCGCGCAGAAGTCGGTGCACGCCGTCTCCGCCCTCGTCGAGATCGGCCTGCTCACGCTCGTGGTGGGCGGCATCTTCCTGCCCCGCGACCCCGCGGCGTGGCTGCTGTTCGCGGCCTCGGCGCTGGCGGCGTCCCTGCTGTTCTTCTTCCTGGAGTTCTGCGTGAGCACCCTCGCCTTCTGGACCTCGGAGTCCGGCGGCCCGCTGTTCTGCTTCGAGCTGTTCGTGCAGTTCGCGGCCGGCGCCTTCTTCCCGCTCGACGTCCTGCCCGACGGCCTGCGCCGGCTGCTGGAGGCCACGCCGCTCCCCTACATGGCCTATTACCCCGCGCGCATCTTCCTGGGCAAGGTGCCCACCGACGAGGCCCTGCGCCTGGTCGGTCTGGAGCTGGCGTGGCTGCTCGGCGCCTTCCTGCTGGCGGCCTGGGCCTGGCGCCGCGGCGTGCGCTCATACGCCGCGGAGGGCGGCTGACGCCGTGAGCGGCCTCCTCGCGCGTTACGGGCGCATCTGGCTGCGCACGGCCTCGATGGCCATGCAGGCCCAGCTCACCTACCGCATGGGCTCCTTCGGCTTCCTGCTCGGCAAGATGATACGGCTCGTGTTCTTCTTCGCCTTCGTCGTCGCCGTGTTCCGCCACGTGGACTCGGTGGCCGGCTACACCCTGGAGGAGACCGCGCTGTTCTTCCTCACCTACAACCTCGTGGACATGAGCGCGCAGATCTTCTTCCGCGGCGTGTACGGGGCGCGGCGCACCGTGGCCGAGGGCGACTTCGACTTCTACCTGGTGCAGCCGTGCTCCCCGCTGTTCCGCATGGTGTGCTCCACCGTTGACTTCCTCGACCTCATCACCATCGTCCCCGTGCTCCTGATGACCGCCCTCGTGTTCGGGCGCCTGCCGCCCGCCGGTTGGGAGGCCTACGCGGCCTACGGGCTGCTCGTCTTCAACGGCGTCGTCCTCGTCTTCGCGGTGCACGTGGTGGTCGCGGCCCTGGCCGTGCGCACCCAGGAGATGGACAACGCCATCTGGATCTTCCGCAACGTGATGTTCATGGGCAAGTTCCCGGCCGACGTGTACGCGCGCCCCGTGCGCTGGGCGCTCACCGTGGGCGTGCCCGTCGCCGTCATGACCTCCTTCCCGGCCCAGGCCTTCCTCGGCCGGCTCTCCTGGGCCGCGGCGGCCTACGCCGTCGCGCTGGCCGCCGCGTCGCTCGTCTTCGCCGTGTGGTTCTGGCGCGACTGCGTCGCCCGCTACACCTCTTCATCGAGTTAGCCGGACGCTGAAAGAGCCTTACTGGGCCTTTAGGCCCAGACACGGGCCCTCCGGAGGCCCCTCCCCCCGCCCGCTCTCATCCTCCACACTATCCGGGATGAAAGCCTGGTCCGTCGCCGTCTCGCTCGCGTTGGCCGCCGCGGCGTTCCCGCGCGCGGCGTGGGCGGGCGTGGCCCGGGTGAACCTGCAGGTGCCCCAGGCCGGCGCCGGCGCCGGCGCCGTGTCCGGCGTGGCCGGGGCCGTCGCGCGGCCCGGAGCGTCCTTCTCCGCGCCGGCGACCCGCCTGGACGCGGCGTCGCTGACGCGCGTCGCCATCCCCCAGCTGCCCGCCTCCCTCATCGTCCGCGACCTGTCCGTCGCCGCCCCCGACGCGCCCTCCATCCTGGTCGCCGGCCCCGTCTTCTCGGGCGCCGTCATGACGGCGCCCGCCGACGCCCCGCGCCTGCCCGGGACGCCCGCCGGCCCCGCGTCCGAGTCGCCCGCGGCCGGGGCGGACGCGTCCGCCGCCGCCGGCGAGGAC
>JANRKA010000055.1:0-12878 GCA_033875325.1 Elusimicrobiota bacterium
CTCAGTTTTCGCAAGAAAACTGAGTTAGGTACCTGTCCCCTTTCTCAGTTCCTGTCCCCTTTCTCAGTTCCCGGATCAGAAGCGGAAGGAGCCGGTCATGAGGTGGGAGTCGCCGAGGAAGCCGGCGGGGGCCCAGGCGTAGTCGAAGGTGAGGCGTTGGAGCACGAGGCCCGCGCCGAAGGTGGGGCCGGCCAAGGTGCCGACGTCGCCGGGTCGCAGGCGGCCGTCGTAGCCCGCGCGCAGGGCGCCGGCCATGCCCGATGAGAGCGGCGCGCGCCATTCGAAGCCCAGGCAGGGGTAGAGGCCGCGGTCGCGCGGGGCGACCAGGTCGAAGGAGATGATGACGCCTTTGAGCGGGCGGATGGCGGTCGCGGCCGCGAACTCGAGCGGGAGCGGGTCGGACGCCTCGTTGAACTTGAGCTTGCCGCCGGCGTTGCGCACGGTGCCGGCGACGGACCAGGGCGTGTCTCCGGGCAGGAAGCCGCGCCAGCGCAGGCCGGCGTCGAGCGCGCCGGTGGCCGCGGAACGCACGATCTTGGTCGAGATGTAGCGCACGGTCACGCCGGCGTCCACGCTGCGGGTCATCGTCGCGCCCCAGGACACGCCCACGGCCAGGTCTCGCGGGGCGACGCTGCCGCCGGTGGCGGTCCCGGTGTTGTCGATCTCGGCGAGCCGTCCCGCGTCGTGATAGACGGCCGAGACCGCGATGGAGCCGATCTGGTCGGGCTCCAGGTCGCGCTCGCGCCGGCTGCCGCGGCTGGGGCCTTTGACGGGCATGCCGAAGGCGAGCGTGTCCACGAAGCCGGACTGGAAGGAGGCGGCGTGCGTGAGCGAGGCGTGGCGGTACTGCAGGCCCGCCAGTCCCGCGGGGTTCCACCAGGCCGCGGAGGCGTCGTCGACCGCGGCGCGCACGGCGCGGCCCATGCCCGCGGCGCGCGCGTCCGAGGCGAGCTTGAGGAACTCCGCGCCGCTGGTGCCGGCCTCCGCGGCGCCGAAGCCGGCCCGCGCCGGCGGGGCCGGGAGCGCGAGCAGGGCGGCGAGGAGCAGGAGCCTCATCGTTCGATGGCGAGCTTGAGCAGCGCGCGCGCGTTGTCCGTGTCGGAGGTGATGCGCGCGTAATACACGCCGCTGGCGACCCGGCGCCCGTTCTCGTTGCGGCCGTCCCAGACGACGCTGCCGGCGGACGCGCCGCTGAAGGCGAAGTCGGCGACCTTCTCGCCCGACAGGGTGTGGATCTCGACGCGCCCGGCCGCGGGCAGGCGGTCGAAGACGATGCCGGGACCGTCGAAGCGACCGCCGCTGCCCGGCTTCCACGGCACGGGGTAGGCGCGCGCCGCGCTCAGGCTCGCGCCGATGGTGGAGGGCGCGAACAGCGCGAACACGGAGAAATGCGGGGTCACGCCGATGGCCCTGCGCTCGACCGGGTCGAGCGTGGTCGGCAGCTCCTCCCAGCGGTTGACGGTCGTGTTGAGCGTGTACATCCTCAGCCCGGACGCGGGCAGGGGCGGCGCCGTCCCGTCGATGAGGTTGTCGCCGTTGGAGTCGTCGTAGGCGATGGAGACGGTGGCCGAGGAGCCGAGGTTCTGGGTGAAGGGCTGCCCCCCCACCACGGGCACGATCTCGACCACGGTGTTGGGGGCCAAGGTCAGCCCGCTCGGCAGGGAGGTCAGCCCCGCGTCGAGCGCGGCCGGGGTGATGCGGATGGGCGAGGACGCGGGGTTGGCGGAGACGTAGATGACGGCCGCCGCGCCGAAGGCCGCGGGCGGCAGGCCCACGCGCACGCGGTCGTTGGGGGCCGACGCCGTGACGGTGGACACGGAGTTCCCGGCGTATTCGGCCAGGGCCTCGACGGCGCCGAAGGCCCGGTCGAAGAGTCGCACCCCGTCGATGCGGCCGACGAAGCCCCGGTCGTAGGCGGCCGCGGCCGACTGGCGGTTGCCGATGGACACGTCGTGGGCGACGTTGTTGCGCGGCGGCACGACCGCGACGGTGTTGCTGAGGCGGCCGTTGACGTAGAGGGACGCCGTTCCCGCCGTCGCGTCGTAGGCGCCGACGAGGTGGGTCCACGCGCCGGCCGGGATGGCGACGCTCGACATCACGACGGTGCCGGGTTTGGGCGTGAAGCGGAAGCGGCGCGTGACCACGTCGATGGCCACGTCCAGCGCCCAGCTCTCCGCGCCGCCGTCGCCGCGCACCACGATGCCGGCGCCGTGCTGTTGGTTGGCCGTCGCGGGGTTGACCCAGGCCACGACGGTCACGTCTCCGCCGAAGTTGAAGGCCGCGGAGTCGGGGACGCGCACCAGCCCGTGGTCGGCGCCGGTCACGGAGGCCGCCGCGCCCAGGCCGGGAGGCCCGCCCGCGAAGGTCGGCGTGGACGAGCAGCCCGCGCTCACGCAGGTCAGTTGAGCCGAGTTCCCGTAGCCCGACCCGTCGGCGGCCGTCGTGCCGGTGCTCTCGTCGAAGTGCCACTGGCCGCGCAGGCCGTTGCCGGTGGAGTAGGGCGTGCCGCCGGTGGCGTTCTGGGTGATGCCGGCGTTGACGCGCGTGACGGTCCCCGCGAAGAGCAGGAAAGCCGTGTTGGCCTGGCTGCCGCTGATGGCGCGCACGCGCGCGTAATAAGTCGTGCCGGGGAGCAGGTTGGTCACCGCGGCCGAGGTCGAGGACGACGGAACGGTCGCGATGACGACCGCGAACGCGGCGTCAGTGGAGAGATTGAGCTCGTAGAAGGTGTAGCCCGGGTTGCCGTTCTCGTTCCAGGCGAAGGTCACGCTCGTCGAGTTGACGAAGGGCGCCGACGGCGTGATGGGAGCGTTGGCGTGCGTGAAGACGAACGCGCTGGTGCGCGCGCCGGGGCCCGACGGGGTGTTGGCCTCGACCTCGGCGCCGTAGGAGACGTTGGCGCTCAGCGTCGCGGAGGTGAAGGTCAGCTCGGAGCCGACGTAGAGCACCGGCGCCCCGCCCGACCCGTAGAGCGTGTAGCCGGTCGCGCCGGGCACCGCGGTCCAGTCGAAGCGCACCGACGAGTTCGAGAGCGCGGTCGCCGAGAGGGTCGGCGCCGGCGGCCGCGTGATGACGGCGCTGGAGAGGTAGGCTGACGGCGTGCCGCCGAAGAAGTCGCCGGCCTGGCCGTTGTAGGCGCGCACGCGCACGTAGAAGGTCGCGCCGGCGGACAACCCGCTGACCGACACCGAGCTGCCGGTGAAGTTCGCGCCGAGCGCGACCGCGGTGGTGACCGCCGGCGACGCGAAGTTGTCGGTGGAGTAGGACACCTCGAAGCGCGTGTAGGCGGGGTTGCCGTTGACGTTCCAGGAAGCCGTGAAGCTCCCCGACGAGACGTTGGAGAAGGACAACGCGGTCGGCACGGCGGCCAGCGTGTACACGGTCGCCGCGCCGGAGAGCACGCTCGTGCCCCACAGGTCCGTGGTCTTCACGGCGCGAGACTGGCGCTGGTTGGGCCCGCCCGCGAAGTTCTCGCCGACGCTGAAGGTCGGGTGCGCCAGGGGACCGGGAGGATTGACGTCGAGGCCGGTCACCGGGTTGACGAGGGTGTAGCTCACCGCGCCCGCCGGCGGCGCGCAGAAGGTCGTGGGCGCGGTCCAGCTCCAGGTCACGTCGTTGACCGTGGTCGGCGTGCCGGCGAAGGAGCCGGGCGGCGTGGGCGCGGAGGTGTCGCGGTTGATGGTGACGGTGGGGCCCAGGGACGAGACGCTGAAAGTGCTCTGCGCCACGAACACCCAGCGGGAGTTGGCGGTCCAGGCCTCGCCCGGGACGTAGGTGAAGGCGCTCTGCGTGCGCGAGGGCGGGGTGGACGGCGTGTAGCTGCCCGCGACCGTGGAGAAGGAGACGCCGCCGTTGGAGGAGTACTTGTGGAAGCTCGCGTTGTACTCGAGCATCACGTCGTCGTCGCCCAGGGCGACCGTGAGCACCCGCACCTCGTCGATGTCGCCGGTGAAGTGCTCCCCCCCGGTCGCGGCGCCGCCGACGGCGGCGCTGGAGGCGATGGGGTGGGAGGTGAAGGAGTTCGTGCTCGAGGCGACGGTGGTGCCGACCAGCCGGCCGTCGATGTAGAAGCGCCGGTCGTTGCCGTTGCGCCGCACGAGGTGGACGAGGTGCCAGCCGCCGTTGTTGAGCCCGGAGCCGGCGTTGACCGTCACGGTGGAGCCGGCCGCGCTGTCGCGCGAGTCGAAATGCCGCAGCTGCCCGCCGTTGAGCGCGATGCCCCAGGACTGCCCGGCGCGCTCGGTGGAGAGGATGCGCTGCACCCCCGCGCCGGCGGTGCGGATCCAGGCGGTGAGGGTGTAGGTGGCGCCGAGGTCCCAGTCCACGGTCTGCGTGTTCGTGACCGCGACCTGGCTGAGCGCGCCGTTGAAGGTGCCCATGTTGCCGAAAAGCGCGGCGTTGAGCGTGCTCGCCGAGAACAAGGACTGGGAGCCCGAGGCCGGCGCGCCGGGGCAGGCGCCCAGCGAGACCGGCACGAGCGACTGCCCGGCGACGAGGCCCAGGTTGTCCGCGCAGGTCGTCGAGTCGTAGGTGCAGGTGCCCAGGCGGGTGGTCTGGGTGCCGTTGGGGTCGGCGTAGTCGTAGTGCACGCGCCGGCAGCGGCCGCCGGGGCACAAGGCGTCCACGGTGCAGGTCTCCGCGGCCGTGATGCCCGAGTCGAAGCGCCACAACGCGCGCGTGGAGGCGGGCACGATGCCCAGTCGGTCCTGGCCGATCTTGAGGCCGACGGGGTCGCTGATGCTCACCCGCACCAGCGGCGCGGGGTGGCGGGTGTAGCTGCCCGCCGCGTAGGTGCCGTCGCACTGGAGGGTCTCGGGGGCGAAGGTGGTCGCCGCGCGGGCGGGCGACGCGCCGAGGAGGCCGGCGAGAACGGCGAGGGCGAGGGCGGGCTGACTCATCCTATATGGAAAACATAGCCCCGGCCCGTTACGCATTCATTTCAGGCGGGAGAGGAAGGCCAGGGCCTCCTCGCGGGTCCTCACCTTGCCGGTCGCCTGCGCCTCGCGGAGCTTCTCCAACGCTTCCCCCACCTTCGGCCCGGGGGCGAGCTTGAGCGCTTTCATCACGGCCGAGCCGTCGAGCAGCCGCTCGGGCACGGGCCCGGGGCCCGGCGCCAGGCCGCGGCGCAGCAGCGAGGAGACGAGCTGGAGGTGGCGCACCGTCTTGCGGACCTCCTCGGGCTTGAGGCGGGCCAGCTCGCGGCCGTCCGCGGAGGGGTCGGCGGTCGCGGCCTTGAGCGCGCGCAGCAGGCGCGGCTCGGGCAGATAACTGGCGTGGTCGGCCCAACACACCGCGAGCAAGGACGGGGCGTCGTCGCCCAGGTCGCGGAACAGCCGGTACACGGCCTTGTCCGTGGCCCCCCCGCCGCTGACCAGGTGGCCGGGGCGCAGGTGGTGGCGCACCACCGCGGCCACCGCGTCGATGGCGGAGCGCGAGAAACGCAGGCGCTTGAGCACGGCGGCGGCGCGCTCCGCGCCGATGAGGTCGTGCTCGAAGAAGCGCAGGCGCCCGTCCACGCGTTTGGCGGTCTCGGGCTTGGCGATGTCGTGCAGGAGGGCGCCCAACATGAGCAGGGCGCGCGGGGGCGCGTCGCCCGGCGCGCGCGCGGCCAGGCGCGACCAGAAGGCCTTGGCCTGGCCCGGGTACAGGCTCTTGAAGCGCGTCAGCAGGAAATCCAGGCGCTCGCACACCGCGAGAGTGTGGGCGAGCACCCCGCCGGGGCCGTAGTAGGCCTCGGCGCACTTGCGGGCGGGCTCGAGCTCCTCGAGCACCGCGGTGAGCAGGCCGCACTCGTCCATCAGGCGCAGCAAGGCCGGCGCGCCGGGGCAGTCGAGGAGCCCGACGAGCTCGGCGCGCACGCGTTCGGCCGCCGGCTGGCGCGCGTCCTGGCGGCGGCGGCGGATCATGCGCAGCGTGGGCTCGTCGATGCTCAGGCCGTGTTGCGCGGCCAGGCGGAAGGCGCGCAGCAGGCGCAGCGGGTCCTCGACGAAGAGACGCTCCTCCTCGCAGCGCAGCACGCCGCGTGCGAGGTCGGCCAGGCCGCCGCGAGGATCGAGGAAGTCGGCGGGTCTGGGCGAGGCGCCGAGTTTGGGGCTCAGCGCGAGAGCGGCGGCGTTGACGGTGAAGTCGCGGCGCGCGAGGTCCTCGCCGATGGACGCGCCCTGCAGCTCCGCGCAGTCGAGCTGCAGCGGGCCCTTCTCCTTGGGCAGGACCACGCGGTAGACGCCGTTATGGTCGTCGAGGACCACCAAGGTCCCGCCGAACTCCTTGACGCACGCGGCGGCCAGGCCCTTGGCGTCGCGTCCGGCGAGGTCGAGGTCGCTCAGGGGCCGCCCGCCGGCGAGGTCGCGCACGGCCCCGCCGACGAGCCACACGGGCTCCGCGCGCAGGGACGCCACGCGCCTCAACACGGCCAACGCCGCCGCCGGTATCCGGGGTCTCGTCATGTGTCCGCGTCCGATCGCCGTCAGGCCTTGGCGGGCTGCTGCTGCTTCTTCTTGAGCTCGCGGTCGCGCAGCTCGCGCTTGAGGACCTTCTGGAGGGCGTTTTTGGGCAGCGCGTCGAGGACCTCGACGTCGCGCGGGCGCTTGTAGGCGTCGAGCTTCTCGCGGAAGTGCCGCATCAGCTCCGCCTTGTCGGCCGCGGCGCCCTTCTTGAGCACGACGAAGGCCTTGATGACCTCGTCGCCCTCCTCGTCGGGCAGGCCGACGACGGCGGCCTCCTCCACGGCGGGGTGCTCGGCGATGACCGCCTCCACCTGGGCCGAGAACACCTTCAGGCCCTTGATGATGATCATGTCCTTCTTGCGGTCGCGGATGGAGAGGTAGCCGTCGGCGTCGAGCGCGCCCACGTCGCCGGTCTTGAACCAGCCGTCGGCGGTGAAGGCGGCCTTGGTGGCGTCGGGCAGGTTCCAATAGCCCTTCATCACGTTGGGGCCCCGCGTGACGATCTCGCCCTCGGCGCCCGTCGGCAGCTCCTTCTCGGCGTCGTCGACGACGCGCACGCTCACGCCGTCGATGGGCAGGCCGACGGTGCCGAAGCGCCGGTCGGCGAGCGGGTTGATGGTCATGACCGGGCTGGTCTCGGTGAGTCCGTAGCCCTCGCAGATGCCCACGCCGACCGCGTCCTTGAAGGCCTGGGCGACGGCGGCCGAGAGCGGGGCGGCGCCGGACACGGCGATCTTGACGCGGCGGAAGGCCCACCAGCGCAGGAAGAGGCGGGTCTTCGTGTCCTTGGCCTCGCGGGCCAGCGCGGCGTAGAGCTGGGGCACGCCCGCGAACAGGCTGACGCGGTGGCGGCCCATGGCCTTGAGCCAGGGCTTGGCCGGGGCGATGTTGGAGAACACGACGGTCTTGATGGTCAGGCGCAGCGCGATGAGGACGATGATCCAGCAGAAGCTGTGGAACATCGGCAGGATGCACAGCACCGAGTCCGAGCGGTCCACGGTCATGCGCTTGATGGAGCTCTCGGCGTTGGAGAGCAGGTTGCCGTGCGTGAGCATGACGCCCTTGGGGAAACCCGTGGTCCCGCTGGTGTAGAGGATGGCGGCCGTCGCCCCCTCCTCGGCCGGGTCGGCGTCGCCCGCGGCCCAGGTCGCCGGCGTCGCGCGCAGCTCGCCGAAGGGGCGCACCGGGCCCTCGGCCGGCGCGTCGTCGGTCGTCCACAGGGTCTTGAGCGTCGGGCACTTGGCCGCGGCGCCCTTGAGGCCGGGCAGGAACTCCGCCTGGGTCACCGCGCCTTTGGCCCCGCAGTCGTTGATCATGTAGGCCAGCTCGTCGGGCTTCTGGACCATGAAGTTGATGGGGACCGCGACGCCGCCGAGGCGGTTGACGGCGAGGTAGGCGACGACGAAGGCGGGGTCGTTGCGGTGGACGATGACGAGACGGTCGCCCTTGACGAAGCCGGCCCGGCTCAGGCCCGCGGCGACGGACAGGACCTCGGCGCGCAGCGCGGCGAAGGTGGTCTCCCGCTCCCCGACGACGAAGGCGACGCGCGGGCCCCCTTCCTGCGCCGCGCGGTCGAGGAGGCCGTTGAGGGTGGGCATGGGCCCAGTGTAGCTATTTCTGGCGAGGGTCGAGGATGTCGCGGGCGGCGTCGCCCAGCAGGTTCCAGCCGAGCACGAACAGGAAGATGGCGATGCCCGGGATGAACACGGTGTGCCAGTATTCGAAGGGGTTGCCCGACGAGCCCAGGATCCAGTTGCGCGACAGGCTGATGAGCTGGCCCCAGTCCGCGTAGCCCACCGGCGCGCCCAGTCCCAGGAAGGACAACGCGGCCGCCGTGATGACGATGCGGCCCATCGAGAGGGACGCGACGACGAGCACGGGGTAGATGGAGTTGGGGATGATGTGGCGGATGAGGATGCGCGCGTCGGAGGCGCCCAAGGCGCGCGCCGCCGCCACGAAGTCGCGCTCCTTGACCGACAACACGTCGCCGCGCATCAGGCGGGCGTAGGACGGCCAGGAGACCACGGTGACGGCGATCATCACGTTGGTCAGGCTGGGCCCGCGCACGGCCACGATGACGACGGCCAGCACGATGTCCGGGAAGGCCAGGATGATGTCGGTGAAGCGCATCAGGACCTCGTCCACCCAGCCGCCGTAGAAGCCGGCGATGCCGCCCAGGACGATGCCGATGACCACCGAGACCAGAACGACCTGCAGCGCGACCTTGAAGGCGGTCCGGGTGCCCCAGACCATGCCGTAGTACAGGTCGTATTGCTGCTCGGTGGTGCCGAAGATGTGGTCTTTGGACGGGCGCACCGGGTCGGGGCTGTAGCCGGTCTGCGGGATGATGTAGTTGTCGCGGCTGCCGGCTTCGGGCGGCGCGAGCACGGGGGCCAACGCGGCGACCGCGAGGAAGAAGCCGATGAGGGCGAAGCCGAGCAGGGACATCGGCTTGCGGCGCAGGACCTTCCAGATGCCTTTGAGCCTGTTCATGTCAGCCGCCGATGCGGATGCGCGGGTCCACGACCGCGTAGAGGATGTCGGAGACCATGTTGGCCACCACGAACAAACCCGCCGCCAGCAAGGTCGAGCCCAACACGCCGGGCACGTCGAGCTGCTGGGCGGCCTGCACGCCCCAGCGGCCGATGCCGGGGAAGTCGAAGACGGTCTCGGTGATGACGACGCCGCCGAGCAGGCCGATGAAGAGCAGCGAGGACAGCGTCACCACGGGGATGAGGGCGTTGGCCAGCGCGTGTTTGCGGATGATGACCTTCTCGGGCAGGCCCTTGGCGCGCGCGGTGCGCACGTAGTCCTTGGACAGCTCCTCGAGCATGGAGGAACGCGTGATGCGCAAGAGCAGGGCGACGGAGATGTAGAGCAAGGTCGTCGCCGGCAGCACGAGGTGCTTGAGCACGTCCACGAAGGCGGCCCACTGGCCGTTGAGCAGGCAGTCCAAGGTCATCAGGCCCGTGTAGTGGCGGAACTCCGCCGCGTGCACGAGCATGTCCGTCTCGAGCGTGTAGCGCCCCGGCGGGAACCAGTGCAGGCGGCCGTAGAACACCATGAGCAGCAGCAGGCCGAGCACGAAGCTGGGCAGCGAGTAGCCGGTGATGGCCACGAAGCGCGTGGCGTGGTCCACGAACTTGTCCTTATAAACCGCCGAGAGGACGCCGAAATAGACGCCCACGATGAGGATCGGGAAAAACGCCACCAAGGTCAGCTCGAAGGTCGCCGGGAAGAACGAGGTCACGGCCTCGGACACGGGCATCTTGGCGGTCTCGGAGTAGCCCAGGTCGCCGCGCGCGACCTGCTTGAGCCAGATGCCGTACTGCACGGGCATGGGCTTGCGCAGGCCGTATTTCTCGATGACCGACTCCAGCTGCGAGAGCTGGCGGGGGTCCTTGATGTAGAGCGAGGCGCGCATCTCCGGCGAGAGGAACTGCAGGCAGGCGAAGAGCAGCGCCGTCACGCCGAACATGACGAGCGGCATGAAGGCCAGCCGCTTGAGGATGTACTTGAGCACCTTATTCCTTGGAGATGGAGTAGAAGTAGCTGCCGTACGGCGAGTCGGGGAACACGGGGTTGTGGTACCACCCCTTCACCCAGTCGCGCTGCGTGCGGTAGCGGACCACGTCGATGACGTAGAGCTGCGGCACCTCTTCGTAGGCCAGGGCCATGAGCTTGGAGTACAGCGCCTTGCGTTTGGCCATGTTGGTCTCGCCGTTGGCGGCCTCGACGAGTTTGTCGAACTCCGGGTTCTTGAACTTCTGGGTGTGCGGGTAGTCGCCCTTGGAGTGCAGCAGCGGGAAGGCGAAGTTATGGGAGTCGGGGTAGTCCGCGTTCCAGCCCATGACGAAGATGGGCAGCTTGGACGACTTGTAGGCGTCCAGGAAGGTGGGCCACTCGACGGCGCGCACGTCGATCTTGAACTTCGGGTTGATGCTCTCGACGTGGCGCTTGATGATCTGGCAGGCGGTCTGTCGCGGCAGGTTGCCGGAGTTGAAGGCCATGGTGAACTTGAAGCCGTTCTCCCAGAGCTTGCCGCCGTGGGCCTTCTTGAAGTGCTCCTCGGCCTTCTTCAAGTCGAGCTGGTAGGTCTTGCCCTTGGGGTCGTGGCCGGGCAGGCTCTTCGGGATGGCGCCGGTGGCCTGCGTGCCCTTGCCGCGGAACACGTCGGAGATGTAGGCCTTGTAGTCGAAGGAGTAGGCGAAGGCCTTGCGCACGTCCTTGTCCGCGAAGAAGTCGGCCGGGATGCCGTTGCCGTCGAGCTTGCCGGAGCCGAGGAAGGAGTTGCCCACCGCGTTGATCTGGTAGGTGAAGAACACGACGGGGTTCATCTCCATGGTGGGCAGGTCGTCGATGATCTTGACGCCCGGCAGGTTCTGGAGCTGGGAGAGCAGCGGGCGGTCGGCGTAGATGGCGTCGGCGTCGCCGGCCTGGAGCATCAGCTTGCGCGTGCCGAACTCGTTGACGCCCTTGACCACCACGTTCTTGAGCTTGGCCTTGCCGCGCCAGTAGTCGTCGAAGCGGGTGAGGATGACTTCCTTCGTCTTGCGGTCCCAGCGCTCCAGCTTGAAGGGGCCCGACCCCATGGCTTTCTCGAAGAAGGGCGAGTTCTGCTTCTGCGGGTTGTTGTACTTCTGCCAGGTGGCCTCGGTCCCGTCCCAGTCGCCGTTGGCGACCGCCCACTTCTTGGACATCACGGGCGCCCAGGAGGCGAGGATGGACAGCAGCGGCGCGTAGGGCTTGGGCAGGCGCAGCACGAGTTTGTCGCCGTTGAGGCTGACGGCCTTGTTGGCGTCGGCCCAGACGGTCGGCAGGATCTTGTCCTTCTCGTCGCGGGTGTTGGGGTAGCCGAGCAGCGGCTCGAGCAGCAAGGACGACGGGCCGGCGGCGCGGTCCTGCAGGAGGAAGCGCAGCAGCGACCAGCGCACGTCCTCGGGGGTCACCGGCGAGCCGTCGTGGAACTTCATGCCCTTGCGCAGCGGGATGGTGTAGGTCTTGCCGTCGGGCGAGATGAGACCGTTCTCTCGGGAAGGCACCTTCTCGGCGACCAGCGGGATGAGCTTCTCCGTCGAGGTCTTGTCGAACTGGAACAGCGGCTCATAGATGTTCAAGATGAGCATGTGGCTGGCCGTGTCGTAGGAGAACGCCGGGTCCAGGCTGTCCGAGTCGGAGATGGTGAGGTAAGTGTAGGTGTCGGGGTTCTTGACGGCGGCCGCGAGGGCCGGGGCGGGCAAGCTGCCGACGAGCAGAGCGAGGGCGAGGAGGGGTCTCATCATGGGTCCCATTCTAGCACTCATCGGGCGCGGGATTAAACAGGTTGCTCCGTCTAAAATCGGAGAGGTCCAGCTCGGCCGAGACTCTGATAAGATGGTCCGGTGAACGCGACTACGCCCGGCAAGGAGCCGACAACCATCGAGGACATGGATTGGCGCCTTCCCCCTTTCTGGGGGCGCGGGATTCTGTTGGCCTGGTGGCTGGGCCTGGGTGCTTATTACTACAGCCAGCCGGAAATGAGTTTCCGATGGGAATTGGCGTTCGAAATCCTCCCCAACCCTCTGAACTTGACGGCGCAGGCCATAGGGTGCTTGGCGAAAGCGCTGCTCGCTCTTGGCGGATTCGGTTTCATGGGAATAAGCGTCGGCGGCTGGTGTCTCGCCAAGTTGGGGCTTCAAATCGAGGATCGCATCGAGTCCTTGGGCTTTCGCCTTGGTCTGGGCTGGGGCATCGTCGGTTGCCTGATGGCCGTCCTCGGCTTGTTGAAGCTGTGGTACGTCGGGCCGGTGATGGTCCTTCTCGCGGCGCTCACGCTGTGGACCGCGCTGGCGGGACCCAAAGCGAACTACGCTGGAACGCCCCTGGGCGGCGGGACGCCATGGAACGCTTTCGATTACGCATTGGCGGCCTTGCTGGTCCTTTTCGCGGCTTTCAATCTATTGTGCACGCTGATACCCGAGATCTTCTACGACGCGCTGACCTATCACCTCGCGCTGCCGGACCTCTACTGGCGCAGGCATGGTTTCTTCCCCACCCCCGACAACGTCTTTTCGGGCCTCCCCCTTCTGATCCAGATGCTGTATGGCCTCGCGTTGCCAATCGGGGGAGAGGAGTTGACGCATGCGCTGCATTGGTCCCTCGGCGTCGCGGCCGCCTTCATGGCTTACGCGTCGGGCCGACGACTCGGCGGCCGCCGCGCCGGACTCCTCGCGGCGCTGTTCTTCTATTCGAACCCGCTCGTGGGCGTCATGTCATGGAAGTCCGGGGTGGACCTCGGCACCGCGTTCTTCCAACTCCTCGCGGTCCAGGCGTTGGTCCTTGCCTCGACAGAGCGCGCGGCGCGACGCGAGTGGCTCATCGTCTCTGGGGCCCTCTGCGGATTCGCCATGGGAACCAAGTATCAAGCCTGGCCGCTTGCGGGCGTGATGGTCA
>JANRKA010000056.1:0-10707 GCA_033875325.1 Elusimicrobiota bacterium
GGCGCGCGCGCCCGCGTCCAAGGCCGGCGAGCGCGCGATGCGGTCGGCGGCCAGCAGCGCGCGCCACGGCTCGTCCGTGACCCGGATCAGACGCTCCAGCATGGCCGCGTCTTCAGGCGCCGCGTCGGCCAGGTCCAGGGCCTTGAGCAGATGCTGCAGCGCGCCCGTGTCGTCGCCGAACTCGAAGTGGCGCCGGGCCGCGTCGCGTCGCGCCGTCGCGGTCTCGACGGCCGAGGCGCCGGCCATGGCCAGCAGGACCCGCGCCGTCGCGGAGGAACGCACGACCGCCTCGACGCGCGCGGCGCGCAGGACGGCGGCCGCCGGCGCGGGCTGGCCGGGCGCGGCGACCGCGACGCGCGCGGCCGACGCCGTCAAGGCGGACTTCAGGAGCGCGAGGTCGACGGGCAGCGGGTACGGGAGGACGGGGAGCAGTCCCGCGCCGCCGGCATCCACGAGACCCTGCTCCAGCACGAGGGCCGCGTGGACGCGCTCATGGTCGTCGGCGAAGTAGAGCACGGCCCCGGACGCGCGAGCTCCCGGCGCCGCGAGCGACGCCAGGAGCAGCGCGACGAGCGGCCCGGCCCGCCGTTCAGCGCTGGGCCAGGTCTTCACGCATCACGGGATGGATGCGATGGTCGGGCGCTTTCTCGATGCGCTCGATGAGCGGGCGGCCGAGCAGGCCGTCGATGGTCCCCTCGTAGGCGGGGCGCAGGGCCTCGGCGAACGCCTTGCGCGCGGCCGCGGTCAGGCGCACGGGCCGCACGCCCTTGGCGAGCATCTGGCGCTTGGCGCGCTCGTTGAGCTGGATGGTCTTGGCCCGCTCGATGGCCGAGCTCTCGTGAGCGGCCTGGTTGATGACGGCGCGCATGTCCGGGGAGAGTCCCTTGAGGAACTTCTCGCTGGCGTAGGTGACGCTGACCAGGTAGGACGCGCCCTCCATGTTGAAGTACTTGAACTTGCGGTCCAGGCCGCCGCGCTCGAAGTTGCGCCAGGTGATGACGACCGCGTCGAGCTTGCCCTGGTCGGCCATGGTCACGATGTCGTTGACGGCGTGGCGGATGGGCACGGGGGTCGCGCCCAGCGCCTTGAGCCAGGCGCCGTCCACCTCGTCGCCGAACACGCCGACCTTGAGGCCCTTGAGGTCGCCGGGGCCGCGGATCTCGCGGTCCACGGTCGCGACGCCGTTGGCGCCGCCGGAGTAGGTGAACGCCAGCCCCGCGACGCCCTTGGCGCGCATGCCGCCGAGCAGCTCGGCGCCGACGGGGCCTTCGATGACGCCCTCCATGTGCCGGTAGCCGCGGAACAGGTACGGCGCCTCGAAGGCCATGAGGCGGGGGTCGGCCGCGCCCATCACGTCGGCGAAGGAGTGGCCCATCTCCGCTTCGCCCGAGCCGACGACGGCGGCGATGGCGGCGTCCACGCGGCCGTCGCTGGAGAGGTTGAGCGCCTCGGCGTCGGCGGTGACGATGTCCACCGTGACCTCGCCGTTGCTGGCGGCTTCCACCGTGCCCTTGAACGCCTTGGCCGCCTCGTCGAAGTAGTCGAGGTTCACGTGGCCGATCATCCACTTGATGTTGCGCTTCTCGGCCGAGGCGGGCGCTCCCGCGGCGAGGAGGAGGAGCGACGCGATGACCAGGCGATGGACTTTCATGAGACCTCCGGGGCCTATATTAGGAAGTAGGGCTCTCGTGGTCATTGTATAGCAGATGAACCCGGCGATTTCAAGGCGGGGGGGGTCCGCCCCCGGATTGGGCCCATCTGGGCCTCCCCTCCGTCGGGGCGGATGTCGTATAATGCCCTCCAGATTCCAAAAAGCCCATGGGGACCATGACCGACACCTACCTGACGCGCGCCGGCTTCGAGAAGCTCAAGGCGGACCTCGCCGCGCTCATGAAGCAGAAGACCCAGCTCTCCGCCGACATCGGCGAGGCCCGGGAGAAAGGCGACCTCAAAGAGAACGCCGAGTACCACTCCGCCAAGGAGAAGATGGGCGAGGTGATGAGCCGCATCGGCATCATCCAGGACAAGCTCCAGGGCGCCAAGATCATCGACGACATGCAGACGCCCAAGGACACGGTCGCCATCGGCATGACCGTGACCCTCGAGGACGGCGACGGGGAGACCATCGAGTACACCTTCGTGGGCGAGGACGAGTCCGACCCGATGGAGGGCCGCATCTCGGTGACCTCCCCCCTCGGCTCGGGGCTGATGGGGCGCAAGGTGAAGGAGACCGTCGAGGTGCAGCTGCCCGCCGGACCGCGCTCCTTCAAGATCCTCAAGGTCGCGCGCGGCGTCTGAGCCCCGCGGAGCTCGCAGCCGCGCTCAAGGCGCGCGCGCGCGAAGCCGGCGCCGACCTGGTCGGCCTGACCCCCGCCGCCGCCGCGCCCGACGCGTCCGCCTACGACGCCTGGGCCGACGCGGGCATGCACGGGACCATGGACTACATGGCCCGCAACCGCGAGCCGCGGCGCGACATCCGCGCCTGGATGCCGCAGGCCCGCACCGTGCTCATGTGCGGATTCTCCTACGGGGACCCGCAAGGCGAGCGCCCGGGCCCCAAACCCGGTCACGGCCGCCTCGCGCGCTACGCCGTCCGGCCCGACTACCACCACATCCTCCGCGCGCGGATGGACCTCGTGCGCGATTGGCTCAAGGAGGTCGTGCCCGGCTCGCACGCGGTCGCCTTCTCGGACATGAGCCCGCTGCTGGAGCGCTCCTACGCCCGCGCCGCCGGGCTGGGCTGGCAGGGCAAGAACGCCATGCTCATCGGCCCGCGCCTGGGCTCGTATTTCCTGCTCGCCGGCCTGGCCATGACCGTGGAGCTCCCGGGCGACTCCGCCGAGCCCGACCACTGCGGCACCTGCACCAAGTGTCTCGACGCCTGCCCCACCGACGCCTTCCCCGCCCCGCGCGTGCTCGACGCGTCGAAGTGCGTCGCCTACTTCAACATCGAGCGCAAGGAGCCCGTGCCCGAGGCCTTCCGCGAAGGCGTGGGCGACTGGGTGTTCGGCTGCGACGCTTGCCAGGAGGCCTGCCCCTGGAACCGCTTCGAGCGGCCCGGCCGCGTCATGCCCCCGGCCAAGGTCCCCACCGAGCTGCCGCTGGAGACGCTCGCCGAGGCGCCGAACCTCCGCTCCCGCCTCAAAGGCCTGCCCGTCGCGCGGGCGATGCGCCGCCGCATGACGCGCAACGCCCTGCTGGCCATGGGGAACTCCCGGGACCCGCGCTGGCGCGAGCTGCTCGAGCGCCACGCGGCGTCCAAGGACCCCGTCATCGCCGAGCAGGCGGCCTGGAGCCTCGCCCGCCTGGGGAAGTGCTAAAATCGCCGTCCCCATGCGCGCCGCGCTCTGCGCCGTCCTCCTCGCCTTCTCCGGCTCCGCCGCCGCCCGGACGCAGGAGGACACGGGCCCCAGCGAGATGGTGCCCAAGCGCGACTTCCCCACCTCGGTCCAGCAGGCGCCCAAGGAGGACGACACCCCGACGGTCATCCGTTGGATGATCCGCCCGCTCAAGCGCGGCATGTTCATCCGCCTGCCCATCATGGACACCGACCCCAACCGTGGGGTCACCATCGGCGCCATGCCCATCGCCGTCATCCAGGGCAAGAGCGACGACCGCATCCGCCAGATCCACGCGCCCTCGCTGACCTACAACAAGAACTTCTCCGTGGTGCCGACCTACCGCTACTACTACTACCCGCAGGAGGACGCCTCCCTCATCCTGCGCGGCTCCATCGCCAAATACGAGAACGAGGCGCTGGGCGAATACGAGGACGGGTCCTTCCTCGGCACCCAGATCGACCTGCGCGGCCGGGTCCAGTACAACACCGACGCCGGCCAGCGTTTCTACGGCTTCGGCCCCGACTCGCGCAAGCTGGCCGAGGCCAACTACCGCGAGAGCCTTTTCCAGACCCGCCTCGGCGCGGGCCACCCGCTGGCCGAAGGCTCCAAATGGCGCGCGCGCCTCTCCTCCCACTTCCAGGCCTCGCGTTTCACCAACGGGCCCATCCCCAACCTCCCCAACTTCACCGCGACCTACCCCGGCCAGGCCACGGAACGCCGCCAGCAGGTTCACGAGACGCGCCTCGCCGTGGACTACGACACGCGCGACCACGCCATCACCACGGGCAAGGGCAACTTCTTCCAGGTGTTCGGCGAGTCCGCGGTGCGCGGCTTCATGAGCCAGTACGATTACTCGCGCTGGGGCGTCGAAGGCAAGACCTTCATCCCCTGGCCGTCGGACGCCGGGAAGGTCTTCGCCGCGCAGGTGAAGATGGAGCAGCTCACCGGCCCCGCCGCGCCGCCCTTCTGGCTGCAGTCGCGGCTCGGCGGCAAATACAGCCTGCGCGCCTACGGCGACGGCCGCTACGTGGACCGCGGCATGGGCGTCGTCAATCTCGAGCAGCGCGTGCGCCTCTTCGAGCACAAGATGGCGGGCGTGACCACGGAGTTCCAGGCCGCCCCCTTCGCCGGCGCGGGCACCGTCTTCGACTCGCCCGAGGGAGCCCAGTTCAAGCACCTGCGCACCGTCGTCGGCGCCGGCATCCGCGCCGTCGCCAAGCCCCAGGTCGTCGGCTCCGTCGACTTCGGCGTCGGCCGCGAAGGCCTGTCCGTCTTCATGGACATCAACTACTCCTTTTAACGAAAGGGACAGGCACTTTCGTTAACAAAAGTTAACGAAAGTGCCTGTCCCTTTCGTTAACGCTTCGGTTTGAGCCAGAGGGCGGAGGGGTAACCGTCGCGGCGCAGGCCGCGGCTGAGGCGCAAGACGCCCTCCAGCAGCTCGCGCGGGCCGGCGTCTTTTCCGAGCTTGAGCAGGCGGCGGGCGCCGCGGAGCTCGGGGCCCTCCAACGCGGCGACGGCCTCGGCCGAGGCGTCCGCGTCTCCCGACTCGCCCAACGCCAGCGCGCGATTGACCTTCAGGTAGAAACCGGGCCCGCTCGCGGCGTCGAGCGCCAGCGCCTCGTCGGCCGCGGCGAGCGCCTCTCGGGGGCGGCCCAGGGCGCGCAGCGCCTCGCAGCGCCAGGTCCGCGCCTCCGCGTCGCGCGGCGACAACGCCACCGCGTGGTCGAGACGCGCGAGAGCCTCCTCGGCGCGCCCCAGCCGCAGCAACGCTCCGCCCAGCCAGGCATGGGCGTATTGCCCGCCCAGACGCGCCCCTTCTTCGAGCAGGGCCGCGGCCTCGGCGTCGCGCCCGAGCCAGAGCAGCATCTCGCCTTTCCACGCGGTGACGTCCCCGCGCGAAGGCCCCTCGGCCAGCGCCAGCGCCGCGTCGAAGTCCTCCAGCCCCGCCTCCACCTCGCCCAGGATGACGCGCGCCTCGCCGTGCAGGCACTGCGCGAGCCACAGTCCCGGCTCGGTGGACGCGACGGCCGCGCGCAGCCGCGGCAGCGCGGCGCGCAGCGCGCCCTTCGACATCAGGTCCTTGGCGTCCTCCAAGCCCATCCAGCCGTAGCGCGCCGGCTCCAGGCGCGAGAGGCGAGCGGCGAGCGCGGCGTCGGGCCGCGGGTGGTCCCAGCCGTGCGCCCACACGCTGCGCTTGACCACCCCGCGCCAATACGCCTGCCAAGGGAAGCCGCGGCCCAGCGCCTGCAGCGCCTTGTCGTGCCAGGCCCGGCTCATGTAGGTAAGGTCCTTCTCGGGCAGCAGGCTCGGCCAACGCAGCGGGTCGACGCGCTCCGGCCGCCGGGAAGCGTCGAGCACCTTCTCCGCGAGCGTCGCGGCGCGCTTGAAATCGCGGGAGAAGAACGCGAGACGGAACGCGGCGTCGAGGCCGGGGAGGGTCGACTCGTCGGGGCGGGGCGCGGCCTTCAGCGCGGCGACGGCCCCGGCGTCGTCGCCGGCGGCCTGCCGCTCGAGGGCGGCGCGAAAAGCGTCCTCAGCCGTACTTATACTTCACGCCCATGCCGCCGCCGGGCCACTCGCAGTCGATGTTGTCCCAGGGGCAGAGCATACGGCAGGCGCCGCACTCGATGCAGTTCTCGTAGTTGACGACCACCTTGTGATGGGCGGCCTCCCACTCGTAGACCTTGGCAGGGCAGACGGTCGTGCAAGGCTTGTTGTCGCACTTGGTCGCGCAGGGGCTGTCGGCGCCCGCGCTCTTCAAGGTGATGTGGGTCTCGGGCGACTTCTTCCACTCGAGGTGGCCGAGTTTGGCCTCGACCGTCGTCTCGACCTTGATGTCCTTGATGTCCATTAGATCGCCACCTTCCGCAGGGGGAACAGGTCGCGCGCGACGCGCAGGAAGCCGCGCTTGGCCACCATGCCGATGGCGGTCTTGAGGTGCTCGCGTTTGGGCACTCCGTCGGCCGAGAAACGCAGCTGCGCCAGCTCGCAGGCGAGCTTCGGGTAGAAGTCGAGGAAGCCCTCGCTGTTCTCCACGTGCTCCTCCAGGTCCTTGATGTCCTCCATGTCGGGCAGGACGTAGGACGCCTCGAGCTTCGTCTTGTAGAGCGAGAGGGAGGCTTCCGAGAAGTCGTTCTTCTTCTTGGCCTCGATGACGGTCTCGCCCGCGAGTTTGCCGGCGGTCATGGCGAGGTTGGAACCCTCGCGGTAGGCCGGGTTGGTCATCTGCGCGGCGTCGCCCGCGACGAGGAAGCCGGCCTTGGCCAGCGGCGGCATGCTCTTGTAGCCGCCCTCGGGGATGAGGTGCGAGCTGTATTCGACCGTCTTGCCGCCGGAGATGAGCTTCTTGACCAGCGGGTGCTGCTTGACGTACTCGAGGTGGTCGGAAGGGCGCAGGCCCTTCTTCTGGTAGTCGGTGAGCTTGCAGCCCACGCCCAAGGCCAGCGACTCCTTGTTGGTGTAGAGGAAGGCGTAGCCCAACATGCCCAACGAGACCGAGCCGAACATCTCCATGGTCGCGCCCTCGCCCGGGTTGAGCTGGAAGCTGTCCTCGATGACCGAGGACGGCAGGGCGATGACCTCTTTGGAGCCCAACGCCACTTCCGAGGGCTTGAGCTCGTCGATGAAGCCGGCCTTCTGCGCGAGGATGGAGTTGACGCCGTCGCAGGCGATGACGACGCTCGCGGTGAGCTCGTCGCCGTCGGCGGTCTTGATGCCGACGACCTTGCCCGTCGAGTCCTTGAGGACCTCGCGGACCATCATGCCGCAGTACACCTCGGCGCCGGCGGCCTCGGCCTGTTTGGCGAACCACTGGTCGAAGTGGACGCGGATGATGGAGTAGCAGTTGGGCACGCCCTGCAGGAACTTCTCGGAGCGGTAGCCGACGGTGACGAAGCTGTCCTCGGTCGTGATGCAGGTCTTCTGCTCGACGATGGGGCGCTCGACGGGCGCGTCGGCGGCCTTCCAGAACTCCGGGACGAGCTCGTGGAGCATCTTGGAGTAGAGCACCGCGCCCTGGACGTTCTTGGCGCCGGGGTACTCGCCGCGCTCGAGCACGACGACCTTCAGGCCGGCGCGCGCCATGGTGATGGCGGCGGCCAGGCCCGCGGGGCCGGCGCCGACGACGATGGCGTCGTAGGACGGCGCTTCGTCGGCCACGGCTTAGGCGACCGGGCCGCCGGCGGCGGCCTGCACGGTCTTGAGCAGCTCTTCGGTCTTGAACGGCTTGGTCATGAAGCCCTGGACCTGCGGGAACTTCTGGAAGAGGGTCTTCGAGGGCTCGAGAGCGGTGAGGACCACGATGGGGAGGTCCTTGGTCGAGGGCTCCTGGGAGATCTTGAGCTGGAGGGAGTAGCCGTCGATTCCCGGCAGCATCACGTCGAGCACCAGGACGTCGGGGCGGACCTTCGCGATCTCGTCCCAAGCCTGGCGGCCGTTGTCGCAGGTGTGGACCTCGAAGCCGGCGTGCTCCAGGGTGTATTTGACGAGGTTGAGCATCTCGGGCTCATCGTCGATGACCAGGACTTTTTTTGCCATATGGGCGCCATCCTATCAATAGAAGGAAGGGGCGTCAATGAGGAGGTCCCTGATAATGGTCCGGGTCCTGTCGGGGGGAAGGCATCGCCTCCTCCGCGCGCCGCCGCACTGTCGGCGTCGTTCGCGCTGCGGAGGCGATGCCTACCCCCCGCCACCCGGACCATCGCGGGGCCATTTCGCCACGGCTTTGTCGCGAGAACGGAACGGCGATTCATGGTTGGCGGCTTCGCCGCCCTCTATTGGACTGAGCCGACGCAACGGCTGCGGCCCGGCTCGCTCAGGCGGGGGACTTGAAGAAGTCCATGGGGGGCTCGATGCCCTGCTTGCGGAGACGGTCGTAGAAGCGGGGGACGGCGCCGGTGGCGCGGAGGGTCGCGGAGAGGCCGGAGGGGCTCTTGCGCAGATCGAGGACGAACAAGTCGGACAAGGAGATGGTGTCCACCTCCAGGCCGGTGACCTCGGAGACCTGGACGACGCGGCGGGTGCCGTCGGAGAGGCGGGCGAGGAAGACGACGAAGTCGATGGCGGTGACGATGTTGGAGCGGACGGCTTTGAGGGGCATGTCGGAACCGGCTTGGAGCACCAAGGTCTCCAGGCGCTGGAGGGCCTCGCGGGCCGAACTGGCGTGCAAAGTGGTCAACATGCCGTCCTGCCCGACGTTCATGGCCGCCAGCATGTCCGCGGCCTCGGGGCCGCGGGTCTCGCCGATGATGACGCGGTCGGGGCGCATGCGCAGCGTGTTGAGGACGAGGTCGCGCAGGGTGACGTCGGGGCGGCCGGCCGCGTCGCGCAGGCGGGTGCGCAGGTACATGACGTGCGGCTGGCTCAAGGCCAGCTCGGGCGTGTCCTCGAGGACGAGGATGCGCTCGGCGGGGTCCACCTGGGCGGCCAGCGCGGCCAGCAAGGTCGTCTTGCCCGAGCCGGTGCCGCCCGCGATGAGCAGGTTGAGGCGCTGCTGCACGCAGTAGTCGAGGAAGTCGGCGCAGCCGTCGCTGAGCGCGCCTCCCGCCGCCAGCTCGTCGAGCGTGGGGCGGCGCGCCGGGCGCTTGCGGATGGTCACGGCCAGGGCGCGCGCGACGGGCGGCGCGATGACGTGCACGCGCGAGCCGTCGGTCGCGGTGAGGTCGGCGAAGGGGCGGTCGGGCCCGAAGCTCTCCTGCGCGCCGACCACGCCGTTGACGAAGGCGGCCACGTCCGCGGACGCGGGGGCGGCGTCGAGGCGGCGGACGCCGCGCCCGTCCTCGACGTAGACGGAGCCGTCGTCGTTGATCATGACCTCGATGACGGCGGGGTCCTCGAAGGCGGCGACTAGCTTCTCGATGTCGGGCATGCCGCCCGAAGTATAGGCTCGCCCGGCCTCCGACGCAAGCCCCGCTCCGTGATAGAATCTCGGGGATGAGCCCCCTCCTCGTCCTCCTGCTCGCCTGCCCCGCCGCCGCGTCCGCTCAGTCCATGGAAGCCGTCTGGCGCGCCGGCGCCGCGGCCTTCGACGCGGCCGCGCTCTCGGCCCCCGCGCTCACGGCCCCGCGCCGCGCCGCGGCCGAGCCGCCGTTGGCCCTCTCCGACCTGGCCCGCGCGTTGGCGGCCGACCCCAAGGCCGTGGACGACCTGCTCGACCTCATCGTCGCCAACGCCGGCCTGCTCGGCCGGGCCGTGGACACGCCGCAGCGCCGCGCCGAGCTCAAGGCGGCCCTGCGCGCCGCCGACCCGGCCGTGCTCGACCGCTTCCCCACCATGACCACGGCCCAGCTCGCGCAAGCCGCGACCCTCTACGCCTCGCGCCAGGGGCCCAACCCAGTCCCCAACCGTCCCGCGACGCTCGTCTTCGCCTTGACCGGCGCGCCGCGCGACCCCGCGCCCGGGCAGTTCCTGCGTCCGTTGGGCTACGGCCTCTTCTACGGCGACGAGTCCCTGTCCGGCGCGGGCGCGCCTTACGGCGACAGCGTCGCGACGGCCGCCGCGCTCGACCAGCTCTCCGCCGAGCTGACGCTCCAAGACGGCGGCGCCTCCTACCGGACCGTGCTCGGCTGGCTCGGCGCCCTGCTCGCGAGCGGCCACACGCTCGAGGTCCGCGACCGCCGCATGCACGCCAACTTCGGCGACCTGCGCTACGAGACCGGCGGCCGCCGCCGCGACGTGGCCACGCCGACTTTGGCCGACACCGGCATCGTGCTGCCCAGCGGGCGGCGCCTCATCGTCCCCATCCCGCATAGCGAGCTCGACCTCAGCATCCGCGGCCCCCGCGTCAACGCGGAGCTGTCGTGGTTCTTCGGCGTGGACGGCAAGGCCGCGTTTAGGCCGCTGGGCACCGTGGACCAAGGTTGGGTCGGCGGGCGCACCGTGCGGACCTGGACCGGCGCCGACGCCGCGCGCCTGCTCGACAAAGCCGCCGCCATCGGCCGCGCGCTCGAGGCCAAGGCGCTCGCCGCGAACCTGCCCATGGGCGGCTACGGCCCGCTCGGCAGCTGCAACGACGCCAACGCCTTCGTCACCGGCATCCCGCCCTACGGCATGACGCGCGACCCGCGCCGCTACGCGGGCTCCGACCCGCTCGACGCCGTATCGGCCGGCCTGCCTTACGACGCCGCCGCTCCCGCGGACCCGCGCCGCGTCTGGGAGTCGCGCGCCTTCGAGGACCCCGCCGACACCCCCCTCCCCGAAGTCCGCGCCGCCCTCCTCGAGCTCAAATCCGTCCTCGGCCTATAACAACGCGGCCATAACAAAGGGGACAGGCACCTAGGTTATACCCCGTACGGGGTATAACCTAGGTGCCTGTCCCCTTTGTTATGTCCCATTTGTTATGCCCTACAAGACCGGCGGGTCGACG
>JANRKA010000057.1:0-7797 GCA_033875325.1 Elusimicrobiota bacterium
GCCCCCGTCGCGCCGCTCGCGCCACCCACGCCGCCGGCGCCGTCTCCGGCCGCGGCGCATTGGCTCTGGACGCTCACCGCGGCCGGCGCCGCGGCGGCCTTCGCCTTCGCCTTCGCGCTGACGCGGCGCCGCCGGGCCGGGGATGAAGGCCTCGCGTTGGCCGCGCACGAGCTGAAGTCCCCGTTGGCCGCCATCGAGGCCTACCTCGCGCTCATGGAGGAGGACGGACGCTCGGGCGCGGCCGACACCCGCGCGTGGCTGGAGGACGTCGCCAACATGCGCACGACGGCGGCGCACCTGCGCCGCACCATCGGCGACATGCTCGAGATGACGAGGCTGGAGGACGGCCGCCTGCGACTGGAGGCGCGCGCCTTCGACCTGACGGCGCTCGCCCGAGACTGCGCGCGCGCCTACGCCGCGCTCGCGGCGCGCGACGCGCTGAGCGTGCGCGTCGAAGGCGGACCCGCGCCGGCCTGGGGCGACCCGGACCGCGTCCGGCAGATACTCGACAACCTCGTCGGCAACGCGCTGCGCCACGCGCCCGCGGGAGGGACCGTGACCGTGCGCTGCTCCGGCGGCGCGCGCGCGCGCGCGGCGGTCTGCGACGACGGCCCCGGCGTGCCGCCCGAGCGCCGCGAACGCCTGTTCCAGCGCTTCGCGCGGCTCTCCGAGCCCGCCCGCGGCGGCCCCGGGACGGGTCTCGGCCTCTACATCGGACGGCGTCTCGCCGAGGCCTCGGGCGGGACCCTGGAGCACGCCCCGGGACCGGGCGGCCGCGGCGCCGTGTTCACCCTGACCTTGCCCGGAGGCCCCGCGTGAGCGCCGCGCCGCTGGTCCTCGTCGTGGACGACAGCCCCGACTACCGCCGCATCATCACGCGCGTGCTGACGAGCGCGGGCTGCGAGGCCCTGCCCGCCGCCGGCGCCGAGCAGGCGCGCGCGCTCCTGCTCGCCCGCACCCCGGACGCGGCCGTGCTCGACTGGAACATGCCCGGAGAGAACGGCGTCGAGTTCGCGCGTTGGCTGCGCGGCCAGCCGCGCCTGGCCGCTCTTCCCATCATCATGGTCTCGGTCAACGCCGCGTCCGCCGACCAGGCCCGCGGCCTGCGCGAGGGCGAGTTGTCCGCCTATCTGGTGAAGCCGTTCGAGCCCGCCGAGCTCGCCGCGCGACTGCGCGCGCTGCTCGCCCGCCGCGCCGCGTCGGGAGAACGCCCCTGAACCCGGGAGGTTGAGCGTGACCGTCCGGCGCGCCTGCGCGCTCACCTTCCTGGCGGCGGTGGCCGCCTACTGGGGGACGCTCGACAACGGCTTCGCCTGGGACGACCTCCTGCACGTGACGGGAGACCCGTTCGTCTCCGACCCCACCAACGTCGCGGTCCTGCTGTCGGCCGACTTCTGGAGGGGCAAACTCGCCATCGAGGGCAGCGGCCGGCCGCTGCTGCTCGCCTCCTTCCTCGTGGACCGCGCCTACTGGGCGGACCTCGCCGCCGGCTACCACCTGACGAACCTCCTGCTGCACGGCGCGACCGCCGCCGCGCTGACCGCGCTGGCGGCGGGGCTGCTCTCCTCGCCCGTCGCGGGCCTGGCGGCCGGCCTGTTCTTCGCCGCGCACCCCGCGCTCAGCGAGGCCGTGTGCTGCGTCGCCTTCCGCGGCGAGCTGCTCGCGGCCCTCTTCGGCCTGTTGGCCCTCCTCGCGCGGCGACGCGCCTGCGGCGCAGGCGGCGCGGGCTGGCTCGCCGCCTCCGCGGCGTGTTTCGCGCTGGCGCTGCTCTCCAAGGAGAACGCGGTGGCCTGGCCCGTCCTGGCGCTGCTCGACGAGCTCTTCGCGCCCGCCGCCGCGAGGCTGAGCCCCCGTCGCGCCGCCGCGCAGGCCCTCGTGTTCGCCGCCGTGCTCGGCGGCTACGCCGCCTTCCGGCTGCCGCGCGGCGACTACGCCGCGCTGCGGCCGGCGCCGCCGCCGGTCCCGGCTCCGCCCACGCCCGCGTCCACGCCCAAGGGGCCGGCCGTCCCGCTGGACGCCCCGCGCTCTCCCGCGAGCATGGACCCTTCCACGCCGGCCTGGGCCGACGACCTCGGAGACCGCGCGACCCGCCTGCGCACGATGACCGGCGTCTTCTTCGATTACGCGCGCCTCGCCGCGTGGCCCGCCGGCCTGCAGGCCGACCGCGTCGCGCCCGTCCTCAAGAGTTGGGCCGCGCCCCGCTTCTGGGCGGGCGCCCTCATCCTGGCCGCGCTGCTCGCCGCCGCGTGGACGCAGCGCCGCGCGCGCCCGGTGGCGAGCCTCGGGGCGTTGTGGTTCCTCGCCGCCCTGGCGCCCGTCTCCGGCTTGCTGCCGCTCTACAACCTCGTCGCCGAGCGTTACCTGTACATGCCCATGGCGGGCGCGGCGCTGTGCGCGGCCGCGCTCTTCGAGGCCGCCCGGCGCGGCCCCCGCCCGCGCCTGGCGTTGGGCGTCGCCGCGGCGCTGCTGGTCGCGGCCGGCGTCGCGACGGCCCGGCGCGTCGGAGACTGGCGAGACGACGCCTCGCTGTTCGGAGCGCGGGTCGTCACGGACAGCAGCCGCCTGCGCTACAACCGCGGGCGCCTGGCGCGCGAAGGCGGCCGTTTCGAGGAGGCCGCCGCGGAGTATCGCCGCGCGTTGGAGCTCAATCCCCGCTCCTTCGAGGCCCTCGTCAACCTGGCCGAGGTCGAGGCCTCCGTGGGGCGCTTCGACGAGCAGCTCGCGCTGCTGCGGCGCGCGGCCGCCGTGGCGCCGCACAACGCCGTCGCGCTGAGCGCCCTGGCCGCGGCCGAGGAGCGCGCCGGGCACCTGCCCGAGGCGCTGCGGCAATACGAGCGCGCCCTGATGGCCGACCCGACGCTCGCCCTGCCGCGGATGCGCTACGCCGAGGCCCTGCAGCGCGCGGGCAGGCCGGGGGAGGCTCTGCAGCAGGCCGACCAGGCTCTGAAGCTGGATCCGAAGTCCTTCGAAGCCGCCTACCTGCTCGGGCGCCTCGGGCAGGAGAACGGCATCTGGTCGCGCTGCATGCGCGGCATGAGGGCCGCGCGGCGACTGGACCGGCACCACGCGCTCACCTTGGCCAACCTCGGCATCTGCACCCATCTGACCGCGCGCCAGGAGGGGGACCCCGAGCTCATGCGCTCCGCCATCGGCCCGCTGCGCCTGGCGGCGACGAAGCTGCCGGGCAGCGGCGAGGTGCGCGGCGCCTTGGCCGCGCTCTACATGGACCTGGGGATGCTGCCCCAGGCCCAGGAGGCCTACGCCGAGGCGCTCGCCATCGACGCGCGCTCGCCCCAGCTCTGGCACGACTACGGCGTGGCGCAGCAGCGCGGCGGGCGCGCCGAGGGAGCCGTCGAGGCCTACGAGCGCGCGCTCCTCATCAACCCGACCAAGGTCGAGTCGCTGGTCAACTTGGCCAGCCTGCGCGCCGCGGCGGGACGCTTCGACGAGGCGCGCGCCCTCATCGACCGCGCGGAGCGCGCGCGGCCGTACGACCCGGTCATCCGCTCGGCGGCCAACGCCGTCGAGCGCGCGCGCAACGCCGCGGAGGCGAAATAGTATGATGACCGGGATGCGCCTCAGCCTCCTGGTGCTGACCTATCGCCGGGTCCCGGAGCTCCTCGCCCTCCTCGACTCCCTCGCGCGCGACGGCGCGCCCGCGTCCTGCGAGA
This sequence comes from Elusimicrobiota bacterium, assembly GCA_033875325.1. Lineage (GTDB taxonomy): Bacteria > Elusimicrobiota > Elusimicrobia > UBA1565 > UBA9628 > GWA2-66-18. Next base: position 3,672 of record JANRKA010000057.1, read on the forward strand.
CCGTGGTGGGCCTCAACGACGAGCCCGCGGCCAACGCGGCGCTCGCCCGCCTGCTCGCCGAGCGCCATCCGTGGGTCCGGACCTTGCCCCTGCGCCGCTGCGGGCGCGGCGAGGCGCGCAACCGCCTGGCCGCCGCCGCCGCCGGCGAACTGCTGTACTTCCTCGACGACGACACGCTCGCGCCCCCGGGCTTCATCGCCCGCGTCCGCGCGTCGTTCCTGCGTTTCCCCGACGCGGCCGCCATCGGCGGCCCCAACGTCGGGCCGCCGGGCGCGCGCGCCTTCCCGCGCGCCGCGGACTTCCTCCTGCGCTCCCCGCTCGGCGCGGGCCCCATGCGCGTGCGCCACCTGCGCGACGGGGACGCGCGCCGCGCGCCGGGCTGGTGGTTCACGCTGAGCAACCTCGGCGTGCGCCGCGACGCCTTCCGCCGCGGCCTGCGCTTCCCGCCGCGCGCCGCCAGCGCCGAGGAGACCTTGTTCCTCCATGAGCTCGAGCGCGCGGGCCAACACGCGGTGCACGACCCGGCCCTGTTCGTCTTCCACCGCCGCCGCCCCGGCTGGGTCGGCTTCTTCCGGCAGGTCTATTCGTGCGGCGTCGGCCGCGCGCAGATCACCCGCGCCGCGCCCTCGTCCCTGCTGCCGGCCACGCTGGCGCCCGTCGCGGCGCTGGCCGCGGCCACGGTGCTGGCGCGCGCTCACCCCGCCGCCGCCCTGGCCGGCGCCGGGCTCTACCTCGCCGCCGGCGCGTTCGAAGCCGCCCGCATGGCGTGGAGCGAGCGCGACCCCGCCGCCCTCCTGCTGCCCGCGCTGTTCCCGTTCGCGCACGCCGCCTACGCCTGCGGCTTGGCCGCGGGCGCGTTCGCCGTCCCCGCTTCCGATGCAGCGATTGAACCTCGACTTTCTTGGGACGCGCGTCCGGCTGACGGCTGAGCCGGGGCCGCCCCTCGACGAGCTCGCCCGCGACTTCTCGGCCTTCGGCGACGGCGGCTGCGGGGAGCCCGCGGTGAGCGTGCGCCTGTGCGGGGAGCCCTGCCCGCCTCCCCCGGGCCCGTGGTTGTGGGGTTGGCGCGGCTTCAAGACGCGCCCCGACGGCGGCGCACGACTCGTGCGCTGGGACGACGGGAGCTGGGCGCGCTGCGACTACGGCCGCGGCGAGGTCGTCGTGCACGCACGGGACCCCGAACGCCTGCGCGAGCTGGGTTATCTCGCGGCGCTCTCCCGCGCCGGGGAGGCCCTCGACCGGCGCGGCCTGCACCGCGTCCACGCCTTGGCCGTGGCCTCGCCGGCGGGCGCGGCTCTCGTGCTCCTGCCTTCGGGCGGGGGGAAAAGCACGCTGGCGCTCGAGCTTCTGAGGCGCGGGACTTTGCGCGTCCTCTCCGACGAGAGCCCGCTCGTCGACCGGGAGGGCCGCGTGCACCCCTTCCCGCTGCGCCTGGCCCTGAGGGAGGGCGCCGACCTCGCCGGGTTGGCGCCCGGCGACCTGCGCCCCTTCCGCCGCCGCGGCTACGGCGCGAAGACCCTCGTCGAGCCCGCCGCCTTGCGCGCCGAGAGCGGCCCGTCCGCGCCGGTGCGCTGGCTCCTGGCCGGCGAACGCTCCGACGGTCCTCCCGCGCTCGCGCCGCTCTCCCGCGCGCGGGCGCTCGCCGCGCTGGCGGGCCCGCTCGTGCTCGGCGCCGGCTTGGCGCAGATGGCCGAGTACATGGCGCGGGCCGACGCGTCGCTCGCTCTGGTCGCCGCCTCGAGAGCGCGCGCGGCGCTCGCGCTCGCCGCGGCCGCGAGCGCCGCGCGCCTGCGCCTGGGCTCGCGAGGCCCGGCCGCGACCGCCGAGCGTCTTGAGCGCCTCCTGGGGGTCGCGTGAGGCCCGACGCGCCGCGACCGGCCGCGTCCGACCTGGGCATCGAGCTCGAGCGCCTGCGCGCCATGGCCCGCTGCGAGTGGCGCGTGCGCGAGCAGTCCAGTCTGTTCGGCTTCCTCTGGACCCTGCTCCAGCCGCTGCTCCTCTTCCTCGTGCTGCTGCTCGTCTTCACGCGTTGGCTCGGACCGCGGTCGCCGGATTTCCCGGCACAGCTCCTCATCGGCGTGGTGCACTACGGCTTCTTCTCCTCCGCGACGCTGTACGCGTGCACGGCTCTGCGCCGGCGACGGGGCATCGTATTGAACTTCCCGGTGCCGTGCGAGCTCATCGTGCTCTCCTCGGTCTTCAGCGTCGCGGCCTCGTTCCTGCTCGAGCTGGCGGTGCTGGCGCCCATCATCGCCGCGCTCGGCCACCCGCCGACCTGGAGCTGGGTCGCCGTCCCCTTCATCGCGGGCATGCTCGTCGTCGGAGTGGCCGGACTGTGCCTGGCGCTGGCCGCGGTGGGCGCGCGGTTCCCGGACTTCGAGCGCGTTTGGGCCATCGCGGTCCAGGCGGGCTTCTTCCTGACGCCGGTGTTCTACCGCATGAGCGACGTGAGCCCGTCGCACCAACACCTCATCGGACTCAACCCGCTGGCGCGCCTCATCGAGACCGCCCGCGTCGCGTTGCTGTACGGCCGCCTGCCCGACGCGGGCGGCGCGGCCCTGGGCGCGGCCGCGGCCGCGGCCCTGGCGGCGGCCGGTTGGGCGCTGTTCCGCTCGCAGCGCGCCCACTACGGCGACGACGTCGCGGTGTAGGCCCTAACGCGCGGGCGTCGTCTCGAGCCGCACCGACGGCTCGCGCCGTTCCGGCGGGCCGGGTCGGTGCGGGCGGTGCTCCTCGACCCAGCGCGCCAGCTCGAACGCCAGCCGCGCCACGATCTCCGGCCGCTCGGCGGCGAGGTCGCGCGTCTCGCCGGGGTCCTCGACCAGGTCGTAGAGCTCGTAGCCTCCCTTGTCGAAGGTCCACAACAGCTTCCAGCGGCCGTCGCGCGCGACGCGCTCGTCCACGCGCAGGTCGCGCCCGTCGTTGCCCGCGAGGTTGCGCCGTGAGCTCGCGAACGCGTAGTCGCGCCACGGCGCCGCGGGGTCGGCCAGCAGCGGCTCGATGCTGCGGCCCGGCAGCGGCGGCGCCGGCGCGCCGGCCCAGTCGAGCAAGGTCGGCATCAGGTCGCCGCGCTCGACGAGCGCCTTGACGCGCCTGCCCGCGAGGTCCGGGCGGCCCGGCTTGAGCACGATGAGCGGCACGCGCAGGGTCGGCTCGTAGAGGCCTTGCGTGTGGCCGAGCAAGCCGTGTTCGCCCAGGCTCTCGCCGTGGTCGGCCGTCAGCAGCACGACCGTGTCCTCGCCCAGGCCCCGCGACTTGAGCTCGTCGAGCAGCCGGCCGATGCCCGCGTCCATCTCCCGCACCGCGGAGTCGTAACGCGCGGAGAGGTGGCGCATGTGGCGGGGGTCGGACTTGAACTCGCGCACGAGCGGCTCGAGTTCGGCGGGCCAGCCCTCCTTCTCGCCGCTGTAGGCGCGCGCGAACGGCACGCCCATGGTGCGCGTGTCCAGCGCCACGCCCTCGTAGCCCGGGTCGTAGCGCTCGGGACCCTTGAGCTGGAGCGGCGCGTGCAGGTCGTCCACGGCGAGGTAGAGGAAGAACGGCTTGGCGCCCGGCTTGGCCGTCTTCGCGCGCGAGGCGCGCGTCTTCAGCCAGTCCTGAACCTCGTCGAGATAGTCGGCCACCGGCGCCTGCGCGCGGCCGACGCCCGCCGTGGAGAAGGCGCTCGCGTAGTGGTCGAACCCGCGGGTGAGCCCCCACTCGGGCAACAGGTACACGCCGCCGCTGAAGGCCGCGGTCTCGTAGCCGGACTTCTTGAGCGTCTCGGCCAAGGTCGGCGTGTCGGGCGGCAGGGGACGCGGCTCGTTGGTATAGAGGCCGTGCGCCTCGGGCGGGCGTCCCGTGAACAGGGTCGCGTAGTTGGGCAGGCACCAGGAGCCCTGCGCCATGGCGTTCTCGAAGAGCACGCCCTGCGCGGCGAGCCGGTCGATGGACGGCGTGGTGTCGCGCGTGTAGCCGTAGGCGCCGACGCGGTCGGCGCGCAGGGAGCAGACGTCGATGACGACGAGGTTGGGCGCGGCGGCGGGGGAGAGGGCGGCGAAGAGCGCGGCGAGCGGCAGCAGGTTCATGCGGCGGCCTCCAGGGGGGGCGCGGCGGCGGCGACGGGCAGCAGGGCGTCGAAGGCGGC
>JANRKA010000058.1:0-2445 GCA_033875325.1 Elusimicrobiota bacterium
GGGCCCGTGCTGCGCGGCCTGCTCGCGGCCGTGGCCGCCGCGGCGCGCCGCCTGCCCGAGGTGGACTGGCTCTGCCCCGTGCACCCCAACCCGGCGGTGCGCGCGGCCTACGCCGCCCTCCCCAAGGGCGGCCCGTTCCGCCTCGTCGCGCCGTTGCCCTACGCGGCGTTCACGCGCGCGCTGGCCGCGGCGGACTTCGTGGTGACCGACTCCGGAGGCATCCAGGAGGAGGCGCCGACGCTCGGCCTGCGCTACGCGGTCCTGCGCGCCGTCACGGAGCGGCCGGAAGGCCTGGGCCGCTGGGGCGTGTTGGCCGGCCTGGAGCCCGCCGCCGTGGAGCGCGCCATCCTGAGGATCGCCCGCCTGCCGCGGCCCCGCCCGGGGCCCAACCCCTTCGGCGACGGACGCGCGGCGGCGCGCTGCGTCGCGGCGCTCAAGCACTGGGCCGGGCTCGGCCCGCGCCCGCGCGACTTCCGGCCCGCCTAGCCGCCGGCGATGTAGTTGCCGGCGACAACCAGGGCGACGACGCCCACGGCGATGGCGACCCACAGGAGCATGCGCACCTCGTCGTCCCACTGCGGGTGCGAGGCCGGGTCGGGCTCGGCGACGGCGGGGGGAGGAGCCTTGGCGGCGGGGGACGGGGCGGACGCCGGCGCCGGCTCCAGGTACTCGCCCGCCTCGCGGCGGATCTCCTCGCGCCGCGCGGCCTCGGCGGCGTCGGGGCCCTCGAGAGGCTCCTCGGGCGCCCGGCGCCCGGCGCTGCGCGCGGCGCGCCGCTCCAGCTCCAGGTCGGCGTAGAGACGCGCGCGCTCGGCGTCCAGCGAGCGGCGCAGCTCCTCGAGCTCGCGGTCCGCGCGCTCGCGCAGCTCGGCCTTGAGGCGCTCGGCGTCGCGCTTGTGCTTGGCCACGTCGATCTCGAAGCGCGCCTGGAGGTCGCGCGCTCGCTCGAAGGACTCCACGCCTTCGCGCCGTATCTGCTCGGCGTTGTCCATCGCCGCGCGCGTCTCCTCGTTGGCGCGCCGCAGGTCCGCCTCGAAGGAAGCGGCGGTCTTCTCGGCGGCCGCGCGCAGCGCGTCGGCCTCGCGCCGCGCGGCCTCGGCCTCGCGGCGGGCCTGCTCGAGGTCGGAGCGCACCTCGTCGCGCTCCGCGCGCAGCGAGTCGATGTGGGTCTCGTGGCCCTCGGCCTTCATGCGGGCGTGGGCGGCCTCGCTGCGGGCGCGTTTGGCGTCGGCCTCGACCTTGGCCATGTCCCGCCGCAGGCGCTCGGCCTCGGCGGCGGCCGTCTCGAGCTCGGCCTTGAGCCGGGCCTCCTCGCCCGTGGACGCGGCGCCGCGGCGGCGCGCGTCGTCGAGCGCGGCCTGCGCGTCGGCGGCGGCCTTCTCCGCGGCCTCCCGCCGCCCCCGCTCGGCGTCGAGCGCGTCGCCGAGCTGGCGGCGCGCCTCGGCGGCGATGCGCAGGGTCTCCTCGAGCTCGTTGGCGCGCGAGGTCGAGGACGCGGCCTCGCGGTGCAGGGCCGCGGCGGTGTCCTGCAGTTCGTCGATGCGGCGGGTGAGCTCCGCGACGCGGTCGCGCAGGCGCTCCTTGCCCCGCATCTCGGTCTCGAGCTCGATGGCGCGCGCCTTGAGGCGCCGCTCCAGCTCCTCGACCTTGAGCTCCAGGCGCACGGTCTCGTAGGCGGCCGCGACTTCGTCGGGCGCCCCGATCAGCGCGTCCTCGCGCGCGTCTTCAGGCCTGGGGAGGGGGTTCTTCTCTTCCATCCTCGCGGGCCTTCTTCTCCAACATGTCCGCCTGCTCGCGCCACCGGCGCTGGATCTCGGCGCGTTCGGCGTCGAGAGCGGCCTCCAGCTCGGCGCGGCGCTCCTCGAACTCCGCGCGCAGGCGGGCGCGCTCCTCCTCCAGGCGCGACTCGACGCCGGCCAGCTCCGACTGCGCGCGGGCGCGCAGCTCGGCCTCGAGCTTGCGGGCCGCGGCGTAAGCGGCGTCGGCCTCGGCGCGGCGCGCGGCCTCGGCCTCGCGCGAGCGGGCGCGCTCGCTCTCCAGCTTCTCCTTGCCCTCGGCCAGCTCGCGCAGCAGGTCGCGGGCCTTGATGACGGCCTCCGCCTCGACGCGGCGCGCGTTCTCGGCGATGCTCTCCACGCGGCGCGCGCGCTCCTCGGCCTCGGCGAGCTGCGCGGCCAGCGCCTCCTTGGCCTGCAGCTGAGCCTCGCGCACCATCAACTCGCGCTCCTCCTCGACCTTGCGCTCCAGCGCGAGCACGCGGTCGGCGGCGTCGCGCTCCGCGCGCCGGGCGTCGGCCAGCATGGCCCGCGCGCGCTCCTCCTTCTCCGCGACCTCGGCCAGGAGGTCGTTCTCGCGCCGCTGCGCCGCCTCGAGCACGCGGGCCGCGTCGGCGCGGGCGGCGTCGGCCTTCTCCACGGCCGCGGCGGCATCGGCGCGCAGGCGCTC
>JANRKA010000059.1:0-12316 GCA_033875325.1 Elusimicrobiota bacterium
CTGACGCGCGTCGCGGTGGCGGGCGGCCTGCACGGCCTGCGCGTCTCCGGCGGCGAAGCCGAGGTCCGCGAGCTGAGCCTCTCCGAGTGCGACCGCGGCGTCGTGGTCGCCGGCGGGGCGCTGCGGCTCGACGGGGCGGGGGTGCCGGTCGGAGCGCTGGAGGCCGGCCCGGGCGGCCGCGCGAGCGTGGGCGGGTCCGCGACCGGGCACGCCGGCCCCGGCGTCGCGCGGCGGGCGCTGCTGGCCTTCGTCGTGGCGACGCGGGACCTGCCCGGCTTCGCCGCGGCGTACGCGGGTCTCTACGCCTTGGCCGCGCGCGCGGCCGTCGCCCTGGCCCGGCGCGATGCCGCGCTGGCGTCGGTCCTCGCGCACCGCAGCTGGGCCACGGGACGCTGGCGCGCGGGCACCAGCGACCTCGACCTCGTCGTGGTGCTCCGCGGCCTGGAGGGAGAGGAAGGTTGGCGCCGGTTGTCCGCGTTGTGGCGCGGCTTCGGCCGGCTGCGCCGGCTGTTCCCGGCGCTGGGCGAGCTGCTGGTGCTGGAGCCGGAGGACCTCGCGGCGTACCTGCGCGAGGGCGGCCCGCGCGGCCGCGTCGTCCTGCCCGCTCAGGCGCGCGTGCTTTATGGCGCGCCTCTGCCCGGCGTCGCGCCGGGGCCGCCGCCCGACGCCTTCGAGCGTTTCGGCGAGAAGGCGCACGCCTACACGCGGCTGATGGTGCGGCTGGCCGACTCGGGCGCGACGCCGCGCGCCGCCGCGACGGCGTTGGCGTCCAAGGCGCTCGAGGAGCTGGGCGTCGCCGCCTCGCCGCGCGCGCCCGCGGAGCTGCGCGACGCGGGCGCGCGCGCCATGACCGCGTTCCATCAGGAGGCTCTCGCGCTGCTCGCCGACCTGGGCGGCCCGACGCCGCCGGAGGCGACCTTGACGCGCCGCGCCCCGCCGCCGGCCCTGCCCGGGGAACGGCGGCGCTTCGCCGCGGGCCTGGAGACGCTGCAGGCGCGCCTGGACGGCGCGTTGGCGGCGGCCTGCACGGACACGCTGTACCGCTCCTACCTGGTGCTCGAGGACGAGGCGTTCGAGCCGCGGCGGCTGAGCGTCCTGTTGGAGCGCTTGGCCGGCGCCGCGTCGCCGCTGCCCGCGGCGAGCACGGTCCCCGTCGTGTTGTCGTGGAGCGCGTGGACGCTGTGGACGCGCCTGCCGTATCTCGAATGCCCGCACCTCGGCGCGGAGCTCTCCGGCGCGGCGCCGGGAGAAGCCGTCGTCGCGCGCGCGGGCCGCGCCTTCGCCGCGGCGCGGCGCTTCGCCTGGAGCCGGCGGCCGTTGCCGGGGCTCAGGCTCGACCCTGAGACGACGGCGCGCCGCGACCGGGAGTGCCTCGCGACCCTGCGCGCCACCTGGCGCTTCCACGCCTCGCCGGCGGGGGGGCATTCGCCGGCCTATGCCCTGCACTACCTGTACACCCGGACGATGGGCCTGCGCCTGCTGCTCGAGCGCGGCGAACGCGTCCCGTTCTTCGAGCTCGACGAGGCGGCGGCGCGCTTCCGCGTCCACTTCCCGGAGGAGATGACGGGCTGGGAGCAGCGTTGGCGCGCCTTCCCCGCCCGTCTCGACGCGCCGGAGATGGCCGCGCACGCGGCCTGGCTGGACCGTCAGCTGCGCGGCTCGTCCCGGGTCCCGCCGAAGTAGCGGCGGCGCACGAGACCGCCCAGGAGGTCGTTGGGCGGGTCGGATTCGAGCGCCGCCTCGATGTAGGCGGCCGCGTCGGGAGAGCCTTTGGCGTCGTGGTAGCCGGCCAACAAGGTCGGCTTGAGGTACACGGGTCGCTGCGGGCGGGTGCAGGGGATGTCCAGGCCGTAGGCCAAGGCGATGAAGCGCTCGAAGCGGTCCATGCGCACGGGCAAGGTGTTCGTCCCGTCGAGGGACTCCCAGTTGTGCTCGCCGTCGTCGAGGTAGCGGATGCCGAGAGCGGCCGGGTCGGCCCGGCCCGTGGTGCCTTTCGGGAAGAGGCACAAGGCGTGGCAAGGGCTGACCTGCGAGATCCAAGCCTTGTGGTCGCGCACGAACTCGAGCGTGAGGTTGAAATCCTCCTCGGTCTCGCCGGGCAGGCCGAACATGAAGTTGAGCACCGTGGCGATGCCGGCCTCGCGGGTGTCGCGCACGAGGCGGCCGGCGTCGGCGTCGCGCGCGAGCACCTTGCCGACGCTCAGCATCAGCGGCGTGGACGCCGTCTCCAGGCCGAAGATGAGCTCGCGGCAGCCCGAGGCCGCGAGCAGGCGCAGCAGCTCCGGCGTCATCTCCTTGCGCACGACCGCGTTGGCCGACCAGGGCACGGGCCGGCCGGCCGCGACGAGTGCCTCGGCGAAGCGCCGCAGCTCGCCGATGTGGCCGTTGACCAGGGAGTCGTGGAAGCTGAGCAGGAAGCCGGGCAGGCGCCCGTAACGCGCGTGCAGCTCCAGGGCCTCGGCGGCCACGGCCGCCCCCTTGCGCGTGCGGAAGGTCTCCCAGTAGGCCACCTCGTAGCAGTAGGCGCAGCGGTTGGGGCAGCCGCGGCTGATGGAGACGGGCACGCGCAACCCCGCGTAGGCGGAGAGGTCGAAGTCGGCGTAGTCCGCCGGGGGCAGGGCGTCGAGGTCGCGCAGCAGCGGGCGTTTGCCGGTGTCGCGGACGAGGCCGTCGCGGCGCAGCAGCAGGCCGGGCACCGCGGCGGGGTCGCCGCCGCTCTCCAGGGCGCGCAGCAGCTCGACGAAGGTGACCTCGCCCTCGCCGTCCACGACGAAATCCACCGCCGGGTCCGCCGCGAGCGCGAGGCCGCCGGCGGCTTTGGCGGCCTGCGGCCCGCCCAACACGACGACGGCGTCCGGGCGCGCGGCTTTCAGGCGGCGCGCCAACGCCAGAGTGGCCCGCTCGTTGGTGTAGACCACGCTGAAGCCGAACACGCGCGCGCCGCCGGCGGCGGCCTCGGCGACGAGTCGCTCGACGGCGGGGCCAAGGGGGCCGGCGAGCGCGCGCTCGACGGGCTCCTGCGAGGTCCAGAACAGGGCCTGGCCCCACTCCCACTGCGCGCGCAGGGCGGCGTCGGCGGCCTGGAACAACGAGAGGTTCCAATCCGCGGCCGTCGTCGGGAAACCCTGAGCCGTCAGGTAGGCCTTGAGCACGGCCAGCCCGTAGGGCGGCGTGTCCGGCCCCCAGGCCGGGGCCTGGACGAGATGGACCGTCGGACGGCTCAAGGACGCCTCCGGGCCGCCGCGTAGAGGCGGAGGTAGGCCGCGGCGTCGTCGGGACGCCGGCGCGCGGCCGCGCGGGCCGCCGCCCCGAGCGCGCGGCGGCGCGCGGGGTCGGCGAGCAGGCCCGTCAGCGCCCGCGCGAGGGCGCGCGTGTCCCCGGGCGCGACCAACACGCCGTCGCGGCCGTGGCGCACGAGGTCCTCGGGCCCGCCCGAGCGCGTCGCGACCACGGCCTTGCCGCACGCCATGGCCTCGAGCAAGGCGATGCCCTGGGCCTCGTGGCGCGACGGCAGCACGAACAGCTCGCAGGCGCGCAGCAGCGCCCAGACGCGCCGCGGCGGCAGCGCGCCGGTGAACGCGACGCGGTCCGCCAGGCCGAGGCGGCGGGTGAGGCGCTGATAGCGGCCGCGCTCGTGGTCGGGACCGCACACGACGAGGTCCGTGCCCGGCGGGACGGCCGTCCAGGCGCGCAGGAGGGCGTCGACGCCTTTGTAGCGCCAGAGCCGCGCCACGCACAGGACGAAGGGGCGCGGCCGCCTCGCCGGCGGCGGCAGCGGGGCGGGCGCGGCGAAGGCGTTGGGCACGACCCGCACGCGCGCGCGGGGGAAATCGGCCCGCAGGGCGCGCGCCTGCGCCCGCGACAGCGCGGTCACGACGGGGCGCCCGGCGAGGAAGCGGCGCAGGCCCGCGGCGTCGCGGCGCGCGTCGCGGCGCAGGTGCGGGTTGGCGTAGTCCTGGAAGGTGACGACCAGCGGCACGCCGCGCAGGTCGCAGGCCAGGCCGACGGCCGCGGTGAGGCGGTTCCAGCGGCCCGGCGTGTGCAGGTGGGCGGCGTCGGCGCCCCGCAGCGCGCGCACGAGGCGGGCGAACGGCCCGCGTTCGTCGCGCTCGCCGGGTCCCGGCAGGACGAGGGCCGCGCGATGCCCGCGGCGGCGATAGGCGCGGACGAGCCGCTCCAGCACGAGCCGGAAGGTGGTGCCGTCGTCGGGCGCCGCCGCGACGAGCACGAGCTTCATCGCAGCGCCCTCCACAAGGCGGCGGGCACCGGCTTGAAGCCGGGCGGCAGCGCGCGGCAGAGGTGCGCGCCCGGGCGGCAGTAGGCGTGCTCGCGCGTGTGGCGGCCGCCGAGCAGGAGGTTGTCGGCGAGCAGGTCGAAGTCGCGGGGGGACAGCGGCGCGGGCGCGCGCCGTCCCTGCAGGCGCGCCACCGCCCCGGTCACGCCGCCTTCGTGCACGCGGTAGCGCAGCAGCGGCTGGGGCAGGAAACGCAGCGCCTCCGGGCCCGCGTCGCGGCGCACGCGCAGCCACAGGTCCAGGTCGTAGTGGATGGCCTTGAAGGCCGGGTCGAAGCCGCCCAGGCGCCGCAGCAGGCCCGTACGCATCATCACCGAGGAGAGCTGGGGCATCGGCCGCAGGGGCAGGATGGGGCAGCGCCGGTAGAAACCGATGACGCGCCGCTGACGCGGGGTCAGGCCGGCGAGGTCCGCGGCCGGGCAGGTGAGCGCGCGGCGGCACAACACGCGGCCGGCCTCGTCGATGGCGTCGAAGTCGGTGTGCACGAAGGCGGCGGAGGGGTCGGCGAAGGCCGCGACCTGCCGCGCGAGCTTGTCGGAGCGCCACTCGTCGTCGTCGTCCAGGAACGCCACGAGCCGTCCCGTGACGAGCTTGAGCGCCGCGTTGCGGCCGGACGCGGCCCCGCCGGGGACGCGCCGGCGCAGGAAACGCACGCGGCGGGAGGCCCAGCGCCGGGCGAGCGCGGGCGTGGCGTCGCGCGACGCGTCGTCGACGACGACCACCTCGTGGTCGCGGAAGGTCTGCGCCCGCACGCTGCGCAGGCAGCGCTCGAGCAGGACGGCGCGGTCGCGGGTCGTCACGACGACGCTGACGGCGGGCATGACCTCATCTTACAGAATATCGCCCGGGGCGAAGATTGCTAGACTGGGCCGCGCATGAAGTTCTCCTGGTTCCACCTCATGCCGTACCCGGACCTGCCGGAGGACTTCCGGGACCGCCACCGTTCCGTCTGGGTGGACGCGCCCGCTCGCGCTCTCTACGACCCGGCCCGCGGCGTCCGCCTCTACCGCGACTACCTCGACGAGCTGGAGCACGCCGACGCCGTGGGTTTCGACGGCGTCTGCGTCAACGAGCACCACGCCAGCGCCTACGGCCTGATGCCCTCGCCGAACCTCATGGCGGCGGCGTTGGCCCGGGGCACGACCCGCGCCAAACTCGTGGTCCTGGGCGACTCGGTGGCCCTCTACGACCCGCCGGTGCGCGTCGCCGAGGAACTGGCCATGCTCGACGTGTTGTCCGGCGGGCGCGTGGTCGCGGGTTTCCCCGTGGGCCTGCCCATGGACGCGGCCTTCGCCATGGGCGTCAACCCGGTGACGCTGCGCGAGAAACACCGCGAAGGCGTGGAGCTGGTCCTGCGGGCCTGGTCGGCGCGCGAGCCCTTCGCCTTCAACGGCCGCTTCACCCAGCTGCGCTACGTCAACCCGTGGCCGCGCCCCCTGCAGGACCCGCGCCCGCCGGTGTGGATACCGGGCGGCAGCAGCCCGGAGACCTGGGACTACTGCGCGGCCAACGATTTCCTGTACGCCAACCTCTCCTATTCCGGCTTCCGCGCGGCCAAGTCCGCCCTGGACGGTTATTGGGCCGCGGTGGAGCGGGCCGGCAAGGCGCGCAACCCTTACCGCGCCGCCTTCCTGCAGCTTTTCGGCGTGGCGGAGAGCGACGCGGCCGCCGAGAAGCTCTACAAGGACGCCGTGCTCTATTCCTATCGTAGCGGCCTCCACGTCCCGCCGGAGTTCGCGCTGCCGCCCGGCTACCTCACCGACGCGGGCGCGCGCCGCGCCGCCGCCGCGGTCGCGCCGACGGCGACGATGTCCTGGGAGGAGCTCAAGGCGGGCGGGCACGCCGTCGTCGGGTCGCCCGACACCGTGGTCGCGGCCATCGAGGAACTCGCCGCCACGCTCGGCGTCGGCCACCTGCTGGCGCTGCTGCACTTCGGGACGCTGTCCAAGGAAGCGACCTTCGCCAACACCGAGCTGTTCGCGCGCGAGGTGATGCCGCGCGTGCGCGGCCTCTTCAAGGACCACGAGGACGCGTGGTGGCCCAAGGAGCCGGGCCGGTGAGCGCCTTGGTCCGCGAGACGGTGCGGCTGGCCGGCGGGCGCGAGCAGGCGGTCCTGCGCGGCGGGCGCGGCCCGGTCCTGGTCTGGCTGCACGGCCTGGGCGGCGTGACGCCCGACGACCCGGCGGCCCTCGCGCTGGCCGAGCGCTGGAGCGTGGTCGCGCCCGTGGCGCCGGGCTTCGACCGCGACGAGGACGCCGCGGACCTGCGCGGCGTGCACGACCTCGCCTTGCGCGCCGACGACCTGTTCGAGGCGCTGGGTCTCGAGGGCGCGCTGGTGGCCGGCCATTCCTTCGGCGCCATGCTCGCCGCCGAGCTGGCCGCGCACGCTCCGCGCCGGGTCGCGCGGCTGCTGCTGGTCAGCCCGTTGGGCTGGTGGCGCGACGACGAGCCGGCCGCGGACTTCTTCGCTGTCCCGCCGGGGTCCGACGCGTCGCCGTACCGGCGGACGCCGCCGGAGGCCGTCGAGCGCGCGCGCCGCGCCGTCGCGCGCGTGTTGTGGCCGCTGCCCGACAAGGGCCTGCGCCGCCGTCTCTACCGCGTGCGGGCGCGCTCGGTCGTGCTCAGCGGCGACCGGGACCCCTTCGTGCCGGCGTCCTACGCGCGGGACCTGGCCGCGGGGTTGGGCGGGGCGCCGTGCGTCGTCGAGGCGGGTGCGGGCCACGACCTGCCCTACGAGCGTCCGGACGCGGTCGCCGCGGCGCTCGACGCCCTGCGCGCGGCGTAGCCGCTACGGCGCGTAGCCGGCGCGGCGCAGCGCCTCGCGGAGGGCCGGAGGCAGCTCGATGCGCCGCGTGACCGGCGTCGCGTCGAGCAGCCCCCACACCGTGACGCCGTCGCGCGGCGCCGATGGCGCGGCGGCGGCGTCCGCGCCGGGGGGCACGGTCCATGGCTGCGGCCCAGCGGCGTCGCCGCGGGCCGTATGGATCAGGCTCGCGTCGGCCGGCGCGCCGTCGATCTCCACGAGCAGCGTCGCGCGCGTCGACGGCGTGGAGGTCTCGACGAGCAGCCAGTCCTCGTCCCCGTCGCGCTGCGAGACGAAGGTCGCGTTGACCGCGTCCGTCGCCACGCTGACGCCGTCGCCTTTCTCGTGGAAGACGGGGGCGGCGTGGACGATGGGCGCGTCGAAGCTCAGCCGCAGGCGCGTGTCCCGGCCGCGCGGCCCCCGCACGCGTACCTTCCAGGGTCCGTGTTGGCGCGCGAGGTGGTCGTGAAGGGCCGCGGTCAGCTCGAGGCGCTTGCCCTCCTGCTTGCGCGAGAGGTCGCGCGTCTCGCCCGGGTCGCGCGTCAGGTCGTGGAGTCGCCAGCCGGTGGACGGGCTCCAGAGCAGCTTCCAGCCGCCCGCGCGCACGGCGAAGCCTCCGTCCGTCTCCGCGAAGACGGGCGCCGCGGGGTCTCCGGGCGCGCCGGCGGCCTCAGGCATGCGGTCGCGGCCCTGGAAGCTCTCGGGGGCGGGCAGGCCCAGCGCCGCCAGGATGGTGGGGGCCGCGTCGATGAGCTCCACCGGGGTCTCCACGCGGCGGCCGCCGAAGCGGCCGCCGGGCAGCTTCAGGACCCAGGGCACTCGCAGCTGCTCTTCGTGGCCGAGCTGGCCGTGGCCTTTGCGGGCGCCGCGGCCCGCCGCTCCGTCGCACAGCGACTCGCCGTGGTCCGCGACGATGGCCACCAAAGCGCGGTCCCACAGCCCCTCCGCCTTCAGGCGCGTCACGAAGCGGTCGAGCGCCTCGTCGAAGCACCAGGCGGCGCGGTCGTAGCGGGCGCGCGACTCGGCGCAGCTCAGGGCGGAACGGCCGCGCATAAGCGCGAAGCTGCCGCGCTTGAACGGGTCCACGACGGCCGGGCAGCGCCAGCGGCCGTCCGGGCGGCGCGGCAGCCCGTCCTGGAGGTCGGCGTAGTTGTGGACGGCGTAGGTGTGCGCGAAGACGAACGGGGCGCTGGCGGTCGCCAGCAGCCAATCAGCCGCGGACGGCAGCGGGTCCGTCACGGGGGGCAGCACGAACGCGCGGTCGAAGTGGGCGGTCAGCCCGAAGCGGCCGTCGAAGTACGGAGTGTTGGCGTAGGCGTCGGCGGCGTAGCCGTGCGCGCGGAGCTGCGAGACGAGGTCCGGGGCCGGCCGAGGCGAACGGAACTCGAGGGTCGTCGGCGAGCCGCCGGCGCCGTGGGAGGCGGCGTAGCGCGACGAGAGGAGGCTGGCGTGGGAGGGCACGGTCCAGGAGGCCTGCGCGTACGCCGACGAGAAATACACGGACTACTCGAGCAGGGCGCTCAGGCGCGGCATGAGGTCGGGCCGCACGCGGTCCTCACGCAGGTCGTCCACGGAGATGAGGATGACGGGGGGCGCCGTCTCGGCCGCGATGGCGCGCGCGTGCGCTGGGGCGAGCAGAACGATGGCTGCCAGCAGGCTGGTCTTCATGTCGTCCGTGATGATGGGAGCATATCTGAGGCTTCGCTCACGCGTCGGCGGTGGAGGGCGAGGTAGGCGAGGTCGGCCAGGGCGCAGCCGGCGCCGACGGCCGCGAGGAAGAGGCTGCGGCCGTGGACGCCGAGCGCGAGCAGTACGAGGCTCGAGCCGAAGAAGCGGACGACCCAGGCGAAGGTGGAGTGGCCGGCGAGGCCGCGGCGCCGCAGGAAGGTGAACGGGAACGCGATGGACCACAGCAAGGTCCCCAGTGGGCCGAGCGTCTGATGGAAGAAGCGCCAGCCTTCAGGCGTCGCCGGGACCGTCCATGCCAACACGGCCCAACACGCCGCCGTGGCGGCGGCGAAAACGGGCCAGAACAGACGCGGCGGCAGGCCGAGCAGGAACTCCTCGCGGCCCCAACGCTGCAGCAGCCAGGTGTTGAGGACGGCGAAGCCGGCCCAGACCCAGGCGATGACGGACGCCGCGCCGCCTTCGGACGCCGCGAACAGCGCGCCGTAGAGGCACCAGGCGAGTTCCGAGGGCATCACCAGCGGCGGCGCGCCCATGCGACGGTCGCGCCAGGTCACGCGGAGCAGCTCCGCGTGCTGGAGGGTCCAGGCCGCGTACAGCGTCCAGACGGAGGCGTCGACGACGCTCAGGGTCATCGGAGCAGGAGCGCGGCGGCGTGTTGGCGCAGAGTCGCGACGCGCCACGGCGGCAGGCGCAGGTGGTACATCAGCAGGAAGCGGCGCAGGAGGTCCGGGTCGCGCCGCATGCGGGGCTCGAGCACGCGCATGAAATACCCGCGCGCGGCGCGCGCCGCCAACGCCCCCGGAGACGAGAGGACCGGCGCGTCCGCCAGCTCGTTGAAGGCGCCCGCCCGCCAGAGCGGACGCAGGCGGGCGAGCGCGCGGGCCTGCGCGCGCCGAGCGGCCCCGGGCGTGGGCTCCTCCAGCGAGCGCGTCAAGGCCGCGGCCTGCAGGAGAGCCAGCGAGTAGCCGCGGGCGTAGATGGGGTTGCTCGACCAGACGGCGTCGCCGAGCGGGTAGAGGCCCTCCAGGGCCGCGGCCGGCGAGCCCGCCCGGTAGAAGTCGGACTCCATGCTGACGAGGCCACGCGTGAGCCTCAGTTCCGTGGTCGGCCGCCGCATGTGCGCGCGCGCGCCGGGGACGGCGTCGGCGAGCCGCTCGAAGAAGGTCCTGCGGCCTTCCGAGTCGCTCGGCAGGAGGCGCTCGGGGAGGATGAAATTGACGGCGAAGGAGCCGCGTTCGACCGGCAGCGAGCCCCCGCGGGCGCCGTCGCGGGCGATGAGCCGGAAGTGGGGCCCCTCGCCGGCGTGTCCGTAGAACCGGGTGAGCGCCGCGTAACGCGGGCCCCAGGTCGCGACGCGGTCGGCGGGCAGGCCCGCCGCGGCGAGGAGAGCGCGACGCGGCGAGGAAGCGCCCGCGGCGTCGATGACCGCGTCGGCCCGCAGGCCGCCGGAGGCGGTGCGGACGCCGACGACGCGCGGGCCTTCGTTCAAGAAGCCGACGGCGGGCTCGTCGCGCTCCGCGATCCCGGGCGCCGCCTTGACGCGGCGGCGCAGCGCGTCATGGATGAGCGCGGCGCGGCAGCACAACATCGCGACGGCGTCGTCGTCGGGGCGCAGCTCGGCCGCGGGCCCGAAGTCCTGCCGCAGCGACATCGCGACGCTCTGCCGTCGCGCCCCGCGGGACAGCAGCTCCTGCTCGAGCCCGGGCAGTTCCTCGCGCAGGACGCGCAGCGCCGCGTCGTTGAGGAAGTGCGGAGCGTCCGGTTGGGGCGACGGTCCGCCGACCAGGACGACGGACCAGCCGCGTCGCGCCAGGAGCAGCGCGGCGGTCTGCGCGGCCAGGGCGCGGCCGACGACGAGGGCGCGGCGTTCAGCCACGGCGGGCCTCCCGCAGCGCCCCGGCCGTCAGGCGCCAGGCCGCGAGGCCGGCGGCGGCGAGCAGCGCCCACTGGGCCGGGCGCGACGCGTCGTAGGCGTCGAGCAGGGGCACGCGCGGGCCGCGCTCCAAGACGAGCGCGGCGAGGTAGGCCAGCGGACGCGTCAAGCGGGCGTCGTCGTAGGGCGTCGCGATGAACAGGTCGTGGTACATGGCGCCCGACAGGTTGATGAGCACCGACGCCGCCGTCAAGACGAGCGCCGCGTTCAGCCAGCGGGAGCGGCGATCGAGATGGAGCAGGCCCAACGCGACGAGCGGCAAGGCCGGCATGAGGTAACGCGGGCCGAAGAAGAAGGGGACGCCGGGCCAATACGCCGGGTTGAGGGACGCCTGGAAGAGCATGTAGGCGGCGAACGCGCCCAGCGCGAGCAGCGCGGTCGCCCGGTCGCGGCGGGGAGCCGCCGCCCAACCCGCGAACCCGGCCAACAGCACGGGGCAGAAGAGGAACACGCCGCGGAAGCGCCCGGCGGCTTGGACGGCGAGACGGGAGAGAGACGGCGCGCGGAACGCGAAGACGGCGTGCGCCGGGTCGTCGGTGCGGTAGACGGCCCCGTGATAGGGGATGACGAGCGGGCGCGTCAGCCACCAGCGCAGCTCGTAGCCGGTGGTGAACGGGCCGCCGTAAAGGCGCCAGTGCAGGACGCCCAGCGCCGCCGCGGCGAGCGCGGCGCCCGACGCGAAGGCGAGCCGCGTCCCGGCGCCGCGGCAGGCGGCCAGGTACCACAATCCCGCGAGCGCTGAGAGCAGGACGAGTTGGTAGTTCACCATGACCGCGGCGCCGAGGACGAGGCCCGACGCGAACGCCTCGCCCGGCTCGGGCGGACGCTCTTCCCGCAGCAGGCGCGCGAGCACGACGCCCCAGGCCAGCAGGCAGGCCAGCGCCTGGCGCGAATAGACCGGGGCGTAGGCGGCGAGCAAGGTCCCGCCGGCGCAGGCCGCCGCGACGCCCAACGCCGCGGCCGGCGGCGCGCCCCGGCGCAGGGCGTAGGCCGCGACCATGGCCGCGGTCAGCGCGAACAGCGGGGCGAGCAGGAGCCACACGAGCGCGACCTGCAGGTGATAAACCTCGCGGCGGGTGACCTGCGGGGGCACGGCGGCCCGGTCGGGCTTGTAGGTCCGGTCCCAAGCCCGCGGCACGGCCGCGATGACGCCGCGCAGCAGGGCGTAGTAGGGGACGGCGGCGAGCCAGCCGCCGGGCTCGAGGCCGCAGACGAAGCGTCCGCCGACCACGGCCAGGTCGATGGCGGAGTCCGGCGTCAGCTCGACGGTCCCGCGGTCCACGACGGAGACGGCGGTGGCCAAGAGGGCGTCGGAGATGACGTCGCCGCCGGGATTGACCAGCAGGGCGGGCGCGAGCCAGAACAGGAGGAAGACGCGCGCGAGGAAGCCGCGCGGCGCCGCCTTCATCGGGCCGCCGCCAGCGTCGCGAGCAGCGCCGCGGTGGCGGCGCCGAAGACGACGCGATACGCCCGCCGGAAATCCGCCATGGCGCCGGCATCGAGCCCGCGGCGCCGGGCGGACGCGTGCGCCGCGGCGTAGGCCGACGCGCCCGCGCCCGCGACGGGCCACAGGCCCGGCTCGAGCGCCGGCAGCAGC